>CAYJHG010000424.1:0-1503 GCA_964369535.1 uncultured Desulfovibrionaceae bacterium | reverse complement strand
GGTTATGTTGTAAATTATCAACCTGTTTTTTATAGAGAAAGCACTCGTAAACACACCAAGGATACAGAATTTGATGTTACTCATCTAAGCAAGCTGCCCCGCGTGGATATTGTATATCAATATATTGAAGTTGCAACAGAAATGTATAAAGCTGTGCTGGACAGCAAGCCAGAGGGTCTTGTGGTGGCCGGCACCGGCAATGGCAGTCTTTCAAGCGACACAGCTGCCTTGCTTGGCAAGGCGTCCAATGCAGGTTTGCCCATTGTCCGTTCTTCTCGTGTGGCTTCTGGTGTTGTTACCTATGAGTCTGAATATAAAGACTATAATTTTATTCTTGGTGATAATTTGAACCCGCAAAAAGCCCGAATTCTTTTGGCTCTTGCGCTGACCATCACCAAGGACAAAGAAAAAATTGCCGAAATATTTACGAAATATTAAAGGAGTATATATGCCCATAACCTGTTTAGTTTTAGATTGTGACGGTATCATATTGGAAAGTATGAACATAAAAACACAGGCCATGGCCATGTTGGCAGCCCCCTATGGAAGCGAAGCTGTGGACAGATTGGTTTTGTACCATACTTTGCACGGAGGCGTGAACAGGCGCCATAAATTTATCTGGTTTTTTGAAGAGGTGCTGGAAGAAGAATATACCGAAGAAACTTTGCAGCAGTGGAATGCGCGCTTTGAAGATTTGACCGTGGAAGCTGTGAAAACTTGCGCCTTGGTGCCGGGCATTGAAGAAGTATTGCAGAAGTGGCATGGCAAATTGCCCATATATGTGTGTTCCGGCGCTTCGCACCATGAATTGAATATGATTTTGGAATATCGTGGGCTTTCACCATATTTTACTGGCATTTATGGAGCGCCGCCGGCTAAGACTAAATTGCTACAAGAAATTGTTACTAAGGCAAAAGTATTGCCAGAAGAAGTGCTTATGGTAGGGGATTCTTTCACAGATTTACACGCAGCCGAAGAAGTGGGCACACTTTTTTATGGGCGCGGCAAAACCTTTGAAGGCGGAAAATGGCCTTATGCCGAAGACATGACACTTTTGCATGAATATCTTGCGCAAAATGTAACTGTTTAATAGTATAACCGTATGTCACAAGAATATATTGAATTACAGCTTGCTTCTTTGGCTCATGACGGTAGAGCCGTGGGCAGAGATTTGCAGCGCGTGGTCTTTGTGCAAGGGGGGCTCCCGGGACAAAGAGTAAAGGCGCGCATTATAAAGGCCAAAAAAAACTTTGCTGAAGCAGAATGTGTGGAAATCCTTGAAGATGCAGAAGACTTTATTGAGCCGCTTTGCCCTCATGCCAAGGAATGCGGCGGTTGCCCTTTGCAAAGCATGCCCTATGCCAAGCAGCTTTTTTGGAAAGAAAATATGCTTAAAGAGGCTTTGCAGCGTATTGGCAAATTGGATCATGTGCCCTTTACACGCATACACCCTTCACCAAAGCTTTGGGCATATAGAAATAAAATGGAATTTGCCGTGGGGCA
>CAYJHG010000423.1:0-1507 GCA_964369535.1 uncultured Desulfovibrionaceae bacterium | reverse complement strand
AGTCGCAAGGCTTGCCAAAAATGGATATGATGCAACAGCAATGGCCGCACCCACCATGCCCACTGGCACTTGTGAAATGCGTCTGGCATAACTCAAAAGACTAACCACGCCCTCGCCTGCCAGTGAGCCAAATATACGTAAAAACTGTTCATTTAGCATGACCACCGATTGCCCAAGCATAAGCGGCAAAGCAATGAGCAAAAATCTTTTCATATATCTATGTCGCCATGATATACTCAAATGAAGTCCGTGTTTTTTTGCCGCAAGAGCTGGCAAAAGCCACGCTCCAAGTCCTGCACCAAGGCTTACGCCATAACAAAAGCCCTCCATACCAGTGGCAAGGCCAAGTGCTGGCATAGCAACACCAAATAAAATAATAAAACCATTATAAATTAGTGGCGTTAAAGCAGGAACAAAGAATTGTTTACGCAAATACAAAAGAGCCGAAAAGCATGCCCCGCTCACAAAAAATATTTGTGCCGGCAAGATAATACGCAAGAAAAAGGTCAAACGCTGTATTTGGGCTGCATCAAAACCCGGTGCAGACAATTTTGCAAGTGGCTCTGCAAAAATAAAAGCCACCAAGGTAAGCAAGCTTACTGCCACCCCAGCCCAACAAAAAACCGTGGAAAAAAATTGCCAAGCGTCGTGGTCATCATCTTCAAAACATTTAGAAAGTAGCGGAATTAGAGTTATGGAAACATATCCACCAGCTAACAAATAATTAATAAAATCAGGAACAACAAAGGCCGCAAAATATAAATCAGCCTCAGCAGTTGCCCCAAATTGCCACGAAATAACCTTATCACGCACAAGGCCCATAATGCGTGAAAGCATTATACTAATAGCCATAATGAGAGCCGCAAGGCCCATATGTTGTGCTTTGGTTAAAAAGTTCATGGCCTCACTCTATCCTTAACTACTCAAAGTCGCCAGAGTTTTTTTGCAACTGCCAGCGGCTTAGGGCATTGAAAACACAACGCCTTGCATCCTTATAACTTGCATAAACATGCTCAAGCGTTTCTTCCATATGTGCCCTCTTAGTATTGCCAGCAGATGGACAAGGGTTTGACCAAATGGGCAACTCCCATTGTTTAGCCGCACGACGAATGTCTTTTTTTTCAACCAAGAGCAAAGGCCGAATAACCTGCAACTGTCCATTAAAAAAGCTCTCATTCATGCTCATGCCGTCCACTGTACCATTTTGGCACAAATTCATAAAAAATGTATGCACCAAGTCATCGGCATTATGCCCAAAGGCCAAATGGCTAAGCCTATATTTAGCACATAGCTCAAAAAGCCGCTTACGCCTTAACCAAGCACAGCGAAAGCAAGCGGAATTGCGTTTATTTTCTTCAGAATGAGCATGCGGGCCGTGGTCGGTGACTTCAATATGTGAAGATATTCCATGAAGCTCAAGCCAAGGCACTAAAGCCGCATGGCTATGAGCATCAAAACCAGGGTTAATATGTAAAGCCATTATTTCAAAAGGAAAGGGCACAATGCC
>CAYJHG010000422.1:0-1507 GCA_964369535.1 uncultured Desulfovibrionaceae bacterium | reverse complement strand
TATTTTGCAACGGGTTTTTAATAGTTTTTTTGATTGAAAGGAGTTTATATGTCTCAAACCAATACAGCGTCGCCTCTAAAATGGGGACTCACCTTGCTTTTGCCGGCTCTTGTAGGTTTTACAATGCAAAGTCAAGGCTTTGAATCTAGTGTAGTGCTGTTTGCTACCATAACAACCTTGGCACTATGTCTTTGGGCTATGGAGCTTTTGCCGGACGTATTGGTGGCCATGGCTTTACCTGTCATGTATATTGTGGCTGGAGTAGGGCCTGCCAACCGTGTTTTGGGAGTATGGAGTTCTTCGGTGGGTTGGCTCATTATGGGCGGCCTTATTATCAGTGCTTTTATGATGAAAACGGGCTTTGCGCGTCGTTTGGCTTTGCATTGCATTGCCATAACGGGCGGTTCGTTCATAAGATTATTATGGGGTATTGTGTTGGCCGGCCTTGTGCTTGCGCCTTTTGTGCCTTCGGCCATGGGGCGTGCTGCCATCATCACTGTTATATGCTTAAGTATTTGCGATGCGCTTAAATTAGAAAAAGGCTCACGCGAAGGGGCTGCCCTTATTTTAGCAGGTTTTGTGGGTGCCACTTCGGTGAAAATGGCCTATCTTACCGGTGGTGTAGACCAGATTATGGGTGTGCGGCTTATGTCTGAAGCGGCCAAAATTAATATTTCGTGGATTGAATATGCCCTACACAATTTCATCCCAGCTGTTATATATACGGCCTTATCTTTGCTCATTGTTCTTTTTATTTTACGACCCAAAGTAGAAGGTAATATGCGCGAAATGGTGCAAGCCGAATTGAGCAAGCTAGGTGCCATCACCCTTGCCGAGAAAAAATGCTTAAGTATTTTAGTGGTGCTTTTGGGTTTTCTGTTGACCGACCGCTGGCATGGTATTGATGTGGGTTGGGTTATGTTGCTTTTGCCCATGGTGGCTTTTTTGCCCGGTATGAATATACTGGACAGCGAAGACATAAAAAAAGTGAATTATCCCGTTGTGATTTTTGTGGTGGGTTGCATGACCATTGGTGGTGCGGCCATGGCTTGCGGTGTGGATAAAATATTGAGCAATGCCCTCTTGCCGCTGGTGAATGGTTCTGAAATGTATACAGTTATGGCTGTATTTTGTGCAGGGGTTTTGCTCAACTTTGTGCTCACTCCCATAGCCGCCATAGCCACATTGACCGTTTCACTCACGGGCATAGCCACACAGCTTGGCATTGACCCGCGCCTCATATACTATAGTTATGTATATGGTCTAGACCAGTACATTTTTCCTTATGAATTCGCTATTTTATTGTATTTTTATGCTTCTGGCTACATACCCATGAAGTTTATTTTACAAATATTTAGCGTGCGCATAGTGGCAACATTTGCTTTTGTGGCCTTTGTGGCTTATCCGTATTGGAAACTTTTTGTCTAATAATAAAGTATGATACAATAAAAAAGAGCGGCCTTTTGGCCGCTCTCGGAGTGTTGACAAAGTCAACACGATCGATAAA
>CAYJHG010000421.1:0-1522 GCA_964369535.1 uncultured Desulfovibrionaceae bacterium | reverse complement strand
ATTTTTTCACCGGGTGCAAAAAGGCCGTGCATGGCCGCGGTCATGGAGCCTGTGCCCGATACACTCAAAGGCAATACGGGCTCCTTGGTTCCAAAAAGGGTTTGCAATTTTGGCTGTATATCACGCAAAATTTCTTTGAAATTATTCTTGCGGTGATGGATCATTTCTTGCGCCATGGCAAGACGTACTCGTGAAGGAATGGGCGTTGGACCTGGAGTTAAAAGGCGAGATTT
Source organism: uncultured Desulfovibrionaceae bacterium (assembly GCA_964369535.1). Taxonomy (GTDB): domain Bacteria; phylum Desulfobacterota; class Desulfovibrionia; order Desulfovibrionales; family Desulfovibrionaceae; genus CAYJAD01. The sequence continues at coordinate 1,289 of CAYJHG010000421.1, read as the reverse complement.
ATTGAGCATGAGATAATCCTATGAATGTAAATTAAGCAAGTTATCGTCAGGCATATTACTGTTATTTTAGTTTACAGGCAAGCGAAATGCTTTTGTTTGCCTTATTAATTTGCTATTTCCTACTAATCTTTCCAAAAGCGCGCAATGATGCATTTTAAGTACGCTGTTTCCGGCATGGCATAGTGTACGGGGTGGTCTGGCCCTTGAAAGCCTTGCCAGAGAATTTGCCCGTGTAGTCCGCGCTTGGCAGCAGCTTCGCGCACACAAGCGTGCAGAGCGTCTATGCTTAAGTGGTGCGAGCAGGAAGATGTTACTAAAATGCCGTCGTTTTCCAAAAGGTCAAGGGCTAGCCCATTGATTTTTTTATAGGCGGCAAGCCCACGGGCTGCGTCTTTGCGTTTTTTGATAAAGGCCGGTGGGTCAATACTCAGAAGACCAAAGCGCTTTTCTTCGTAGCGTAATTGGGCTAGGCCTTGCATGGCGTCTTTATGGTAGGTAGTGCTTTCTTCTTTGGCAGCACAAGTGGGAGCATTGTGTTGTAAATTTGCAAAAGCGCTGTCTAGAGCAGATTGTGAGCTGTCTAAAAAACTTACGGATCGTGCCCCTTGCATGGCCGCGGCCACGCCAAAACCGCCTGTATAACAAAAGGCGTCTAAGACAGAGCGGTGTTTTGCATATTTAGCGGCTTCGCTTCTGTTGCGGCGCTGATCATAAAACCAGCCTGTTTTTTGTCCTGCAGCAAAGGGCACGCGAAATACGGCATCTTGTTCGGGCACGTCTAAAAACTCCGGTGCGGTGCCGAGTATGTCTTCTTGCAAGCGTGGCAAATTTTCCAAAGTGCGTGCGGCTATGTCATTGCAAAAGCGTATGCATTGAGGTTTAAACATGTTTTCTAAAACTTTAACAACACTATGGCGTATACTCTCCATGCCGGCTGTGCTTATTTGCACGGCCAAGGTGTCGGCATAGCGGTCAATAATGAGGCCTGGCAAAAAATCCCCTTCACCGTGGCAAAGGCGATAATAGGGGGCTGAAAAATACGTTTCTCGTAAGGTTAGGGCTTTTTGTAAGCGCTCTTGAAGCAAAGCCATATCAAGGGGAGTGTTTGCTGTATGGCTTACCAAACGAGCGGCAATGAGTGAGGCGGCATTCACATAGGCTGTGCCAAGTTCCTTGCCTTCGGCATTGATAACATTGGCCCATTCGCCGGGTTCAAATTGAACCAAAGGGCTTTTTTGCACGTCAACTTCATTGCTGAAAATCCAAAGGTGTCCGGCACGCAGGCGGCG
>CAYJHG010000420.1:0-1541 GCA_964369535.1 uncultured Desulfovibrionaceae bacterium | reverse complement strand
AAAAATTCATGTCGCATAATTCCACTCCAACCTCATCCATTCCATGGATATTACACATTGATATGGACGCTTTTTATGCATCCATTGAGCAAATGGACAATCCAGACTTGCGTGGTAAGCCTGTGGTTGTGGGTGGTGGTGACAGGGGCGTTGCGGCGGCGGCTTCTTATGAGGCAAGGGCTTTTGGGGTACGTTCGGCCATGCCCACCGGCATGATAAAAAAACTTTGCCCGCAGGCCATTTTTGTGCCCGGACGTCGTGAGCGCTATGTGGAGCTTTCGCGCAAGGTCATGCAGGCTTTAGAAAATTTTTCACCCATGGTGGAACCTGCTTCCATTGACGAAGCCTATATGGACGGCAGTGGTTTAGAGCGGCTTTTTGGCCCCATTGAGCAAGTGGGTGAAAATATTAAGCAAGCTGTGACAGAGACCACAGGCGGCTTGACGTGTTCTGTGGGGGCTGCGCCGGTGAAGTTTTTGGCTAAAATTGCTTCGGATATGCGCAAACCCAATGGATTTTTTGCATTGCGCCCTGAAGAAGTGCAAGACTTTTTGCAAAGCCTACCTGTGGGAAAAATTCCCGGTGTGGGCAAAAAATTTCAAGAAGCTTTGCGACCCCTTGGTATCATATATGCCGGCGATGTGGCGCGTTTACCCGAAGATTTTTGGGAAAGGCGCTTTGGAAAAGCCGGTATACAGCTTTTTCTTCGTGCCCAAGGCAAGGACGAAAGACGAGTGGAACCTTTGCCGGCACCAAAATCTGAAAGCGCAGAAAACACTTTTGATATTGACACCTTTGACAAAGAATTCTTGCTGCGTCAGCTCATGCAACAAGCAGAACGTGTGGGTACAAGTTTGCGCAAACACAAACTTGCCGGGCGCACCATTACCTTAAAAGTAAAATATGCAGATTTTACACAAATTACGCGTAGCCGTACTTTAAGCCGACGCACCAATACAACTCAAAGTATTTTTAACACGGTAAGTGAACTGTTACACGCTTTGAACCTTGCGCAAAAAGTACGCCTCATAGGGCTTTCCGTTTCAGGTTTTGAGGAAAGAGAAGAACAAAATGTTTTGCCTTTATTGCCTGCCAAAGACAATGCTTTGGGCCTTCCCACCGAGCATGAAGAAAAAAGGCAAAAACTTGACCATGCCTTAGACACTTTGCGTGAACGCTTTGGCAAAAAAGCTATTATTCGCGGAAGACTGTTCAAATGATTTTATATATTCATATCTTACACAAAATCATGCCTCACATGCAATTGTTGACGTAATATCAATGACAGTATACTGTATAGCTTGTGCCTTGTTGCACATGCATTTCAAAGGCATTTTAATGTTGCATTAATACTGTTCAGGATTTCACATTATAAATTTAGGAGGGCTTACCATGGCTCAAGAGTATTTTTTGGCCTTGCGTGATGTAGCGCTTGTCATAAATTCAAGCCTTGAACCCAAGGACGTTTTACGCAAGGTTTCTGAGCAAACAGCAAAAACCATGCAGTGCAAAGCTTGCACCATCAGACTTTTAGACCGCAC
>CAYJHG010000419.1:0-1551 GCA_964369535.1 uncultured Desulfovibrionaceae bacterium | reverse complement strand
CATTATTTTATTCCCATTCGATGGTGCTGGGAGGCTTTGAAGAAATATCATACACCACACGGTTAACACCCTTAACTTCGTTTATAATGCGGCTGGACATGCGCTCTAAAAGCTCCGCTGGTAAACGCGCCCAATCGGCGGTCATGGCATCGACGCTGTCTACAATGCGCAAGGCAATAACGTGTTCGTAGGTGCGACCATCGCCCATAACGCCTACGGTTTTTAAGGGTAGAAGCACGGCAAAGCCCTGCCATACCTTGCGGTACCAGCCGGAACTTTTAAGTTCTTCTTGCACGATTTTATCGGCATTGCGCAAGATATCAAGGCGTTCTTCGGTGATTTCTCCAAGAATGCGTATGGCTAGACCTGGCCCTGGGAAGGGGTGACGCCATACAATGGAATCTGGCATGCCAAGCTCGGCGGCCACTTTGCGCACTTCGTCTTTAAAGAGTTCGCGTAAGGGTTCAATGAGCTTTAGGTTCATGGTTTCTGGCAGGCCGCCCACGTTGTGGTGGCTCTTGATAACAGCACTTGGCCCTTTGTGCGAAACGGATTCTATCACATCGGGATACAAGGTGCCTTGAGCTAAAAAGTCCACTTGGCCTTTAGATTTAAGAGCTTTGGCTTCTTCGTCAAAAACTTCAATGAAGGTATAGCCAATGATTTTGCGTTTCTTTTCTGGGTCGTCTACGCCATTCAATTTATCAAGAAAGCGTTTTTGCGCCTGTACGGATTTTAAATTTAAATCAAAATGTTCACGCAAGTACGAAACAACTTCTTCGCCTTCATTATGACGAAGCACACCATTATCCACAAAAATACAGTGCAAACGGTGCCCTATGGCCTTGTGCAGTAATACGGCTACCACGGTGGAGTCAATGCCGCCTGAAAGGGCACATACCACATGCTTATCACCCACTTGGTCGGCCATTTCTTTTATGCAGCGCTCCACAAAACCGGACATGGTCCAGTCGGGTGTGATGTTGGCAATGCGGAAAAGGAAATTGCGCAACATGCGCTCGCCGTCTTCGCTGTGGTGCACTTCGGGGTGGAATTGTACGCCATAGATATTGCGCTCTTCATGAGCCATGGCGGCCACTTCTAGAGTGGCTGTGCTTGCCACAACGGAAAAGCCTTGAGGAACTTTTTTTACTTTATCACCATGACTCATCCAAATGCGGGTATTAGTATCGCAATTAAGCCCGTCCCATAAAGGGCAATTTTTGTCTGTAAGCGTGAGGTCAGCTGGGCCATATTCACGGGTAACAGATTGCGCTAATTCTCCACCAAGATTTTGTGCCAAAAGCTGCATACCATAGCAAATGCCAAGCACAGGAATGCCCAAATCTAAAAAGCCCATATCTAGGGTGGGTGCATCAGTTTCACCCACAGAAGCAGGTCCACCGGAAAGGATTATGGCATTGGGCTGCATGGCCTTGACGGCATCTGCCGTTACAATGCAGGGATGGATTTCAGAATACACACCAGCCTCGCGCACACGCCGTGCAATGAGTTGGGTTACCTGTGAACCATAGTCGATGATGATAACTT
>CAYJHG010000418.1:397-1555 GCA_964369535.1 uncultured Desulfovibrionaceae bacterium | reverse complement strand
CGCTATAAGCCCTAATCTTGTGCGCCTTGCCAAGCAGGGTGTGCTTTTGCTCAATACCGTGCTCACGGTAGAAGAAGCTTTGCCTAAAAGCCATGCCAAGCTTGGTTGGCAAGCCATAACCCACGATATAGTATTGGCATTGGCCACAAGGCAAGATCCCTTAGCGGTGCTTTTGTGGGGTAACTCGGCCAAGGAGTACATGTCGCTTTTTGCAGATACGGTACACTTTGTGCTCACGGCAGCGCATCCTTCACCTCTGTCTGCTTCGCGCGGCTTTATGGGTTGCGGGCATTTTTCAAAGGTCAATGCTTGGCTTAAAGCCCAAGGGCATACAGCTATTAACTGGCGATGAAATATTTATAAATCAACGTGCTAAAGAGTAAGAATAGCGCAAGGTATAAGAAAAGGCGCACAGCCTTAACTCCCACTGTAATGGCCATGCGCGCACCAAGCTGGTTGCCCACAATGCTACCAAAGGCGCAAGGAATGGCTAAAGCATAGAGCACTACACCGCCAGAAGCAAAGGCTGCCAAGGCGCCGACATTGGATGCTAGGTTGAGCACCTTGGTGGTGCCAGAGGCTTTCACAAGCCCCATGCCAAGCACCATGTGCAGAGCTAAAATAAAGAAAGAGCCGGTGCCTGGGCCAAAAAAACCGTCATAAATGCCTATAACTATGCCGATAATGCTCACATATACCTTTTGCCTTGTGAGGGAATGTTGCTGATCTTCGCGCATATTGCGCCCAGCAAAAAAAGTGCACACAAGACCCAAGGGCAAAAGAAAGGCCATAATCTTGCCAAGCAGTACACTGTCTAGTTGCAAAGCTAGCCAAGAACCTATGATACCGCCTAAAAAAGCCGAGGCAAAGCCGCAAGGAACTAAATGTAGAACTATGAGCTTATTGCGCAAAAAAGGCCAGATGGCTGTGAAAGATCCTATGGAGGAAGCAAATTTGTTTGTGCCAAGGACTATGTGTGGCGGGATATTAAAAAGCATGAGCGAAGGAATGGTTATGAGCCCACCGCCACCAGCAACAGCGTCCACAAAGCCTGCCAAAACATAGGCAAGTGTGCATAAAATAATAATTGAAAGTTCGACTTCCACAACATGGCCTTTTTTTAATAATTTTTATTTAAGTGCAGGTGCATTACCCACA
>CAYJHG010000418.1:0-387 GCA_964369535.1 uncultured Desulfovibrionaceae bacterium | reverse complement strand
AATTTTTTTAAAAAGAAAGCTTTTTATGTATATAACCTTTGACGGATAAGCCTTTTTTTTCTAGTAATCACGGGAAGAGCATTTTGCAATTGCTTTAATAGGTTGTTAAGAGTGCAGGATTTGCATAAAAACATAAATAAAGATAGTAGCATATGGAAAGAACACGTAAAAATCAAAATTGGGAAGCAGCGGATTCTGCGGAATTATATGGCATTGATAATTGGGGTGCCGGTTATTTTTCCGTATCACAAAACGGTGAGGTTGTTATTCATCCGCAAGGGCAAAAAAAACAGCCCACGGTGAGCATTTATGAAGTTATCAGCGGCATGCGCGAACGCGGCCATGATATGCCGGTGCTTTTGCGTGTGGAAAATATTTTAGACACAC
>CAYJHG010000417.1:0-1559 GCA_964369535.1 uncultured Desulfovibrionaceae bacterium | reverse complement strand
GTGTGTCTAAAATATTTTCCACACGCAAAAGCACCGGCATATCATGGCCGCGTTCACGCATACCTTGAATAACTTCAAAAATGCTCACGGTGGGTTGTTTTTTTTGCCCTTGAGGATGAATTATGACTTCCCCTGCTTGAGAGACTGAAAAATAGCCAGCACCCCAATTGTCAATGCCATACAGTTCTGCAGAATCTGCTGCTTCCCAATTTTGTTTTTTGTGTGTTCTTTCCATATGTTACTATCTTTATTTATGTTTATTGTATACAAAGAGTGAACTCTTAAACCAATTACACAGCACTCTTGCCATAATTACTAGAAAAAAATGGCTTATCCGTCAAAGGTTATATACATAAAAAGCTTTCTTTTTTAAAAAAATTCTTTTAAAGCAAGTTTCACCATATAAGTAATATATCTAGACTCAAATAAAAATTATTAAAAAAAGGTTGTGTTGTGGAAATAGAACTCTCAGTTATCATTTTTTGCACACTTGCATATGTTGTGGCAGGTTTTATGGATTCCGTTGCAGGTGGTGGAGGACTCATCACCATACCCTCGCTCATGCTTTTTAATATTCCACCTCACATACTTCTTGGTACCAATAAGTTTGCCTGCTCCATAGGCTCATTCACGGCCGTATGGCCTTTTTTGCGCAATAAACTCATAGTATTGCATCTTGTTCCTTGCGGATTTGCTTCGGCTTTTTTAGGCGGAGTCATAGGCTCTTGGCTGGCTTTGCAAATTGACAGTGCTATGCTTGGCAAAATTATGGCATTTCTTTTGCCCATTGGCCTGATAATCACTTTATTCACCGGTCGAAATATACGCGAAGAAAAAAACCTCTCCCCCACAAGACAAAAGGTGTATGTAAGCATTATATGCGTTATTATAGGAATTTATGATGGTTTTTTTGGGCCGTGCACAGGTTCATTTATGATTTTAGCCTTGAACATGGTGCTTGGCATGGGGCTTGTACATGCATCAGGAACCACCAAGGTATTTAATTTAGCTTCTAATTTAGGTGCATTAGCAGCTTTTGCTTCCGGCGGCGTGGTGCTCTATGCCTTAGCCATTCCTTGCGCCCTTGGCAGCATTGTGGGCAATCAACTAGGGGCGCGCATGGCCATTAAAGTGGGTGTTAAAGCTGTGCGCACCCTCTTGTATGTAGCTCTTTTCTTGCTTTTTAGCTCGCTTTTGTACAAATACTTCGTTACCAATTAATGGCTCTATCCCCTTGGGCTGTAAGCCAAGCGTTCACCTTTGAAAAATGCCCGCAACCCATAAAGCCGCGCGAAGCAGATAGGGGTGAGGGATGCGCTGCCGTGAGCACCAAATGTGCCGTATCAGCAAAAAGCGGCATGTACTCCTTGGCCGGATTACCCCACAAAAGCACAGCCAAGGGGCGTTGCCTTGTGGCCAATGCCAATAAAATGTCGTGCGTTATAGCTTGCCAACCAAGCTTTGCATGGCTTTTGGGTAAAGCTTCTTCTACCGTGAGCACGGAATTGAGCAAAAGCACACCCTGCTTGGCAAGGCGCACAAGATTAGGGCTTATAGCG
>CAYJHG010000416.1:0-1559 GCA_964369535.1 uncultured Desulfovibrionaceae bacterium | reverse complement strand
TTCACGGCTCTTTACGCTTTTCTCTTTCGCGCTACACTACCAAGGAAGAAGTGGATTTTGTTATACAAGAGCTTCCTCCCATTGTGCAAAAATTACGCGATATGTCCCCCTTTAAAGCAAACTAATAACCAAGCTATAACCAATAAAAAAGCCTGATAATGTATTCATTGTCAGGCTTTTTACATGCATTAGGTTGTTATGGCGCTTTAAAGAAAATATTAATCGTCTGTTTTTTTCTTTTTTGCACGACGAGCATTTTGCGCTTTCACAACATTGGCTTTCATGCGCTTTAAAAGTCTAAAAGACATAAGAGCTTGATCTTTGGGATATCCACAAAGTTTCAAATAGCCTTCACGGGTTAAACCATTATGTTTATTAAAGTGGCGTTCGGTAAGTGTTTGACCGGATTCGCCACAAATACAGCAAGTAATGGAGTCTTCAGTAATGGCGTTTTCTGGTTTCACTTTAAGCTTACGCTTTGTATAACCACAGGTTAAAGAGGCTTTTTTCTCTTTGGCTGTTTCTGCAATTTCTTCTTGACCTTCTATAAGGTTTGGCGATGCTACAAGCGCTGTTCCAACACAGCCATGAATATCTTCAATACCTTTCAAATACTGTGCGTATTGGTGTAAAATGTATTCAGGCGATTGTCCGGAGTTTGTTTCCATAATCATGCGCAAGAGTTCTGTTCTATCAATCATATAAATCTCCTTTATGATGTTCGAATATTAGCTATACAATAAATACACATACGTCAACACTAAATTTGCAATTATTTTATTAGATAATTCATATGCAAAAAATATGAAAACTAAAATTTGCCAAAGAATGTACTTTTGAAAACGTGTAAATTATAAGTTTCACATGCTAAAAAAGTATTTTTTTGCATAATTAAGATAATTTAATATTTTTTATAAAATTATACTTTTCCTATTCACTAAGATAGCAATAAACAAAACAAAAAAAAATACAGCTGTAAGCAACTGAAAAGTTTATTTTTTTATAAAAAAATAAGTTTTTTTTTGTTTGCCCCCTTTTCAATTGCTTAAAGGGAATTATTTTACTCTGGTTCGCGCCAAAAATGGCTGAACACCTAACAAATATACATCCTATAATGGTATCATATATTCGGAATGTGCCATATTTTTTTGTTTTTTAATGGATGTTTAAAATCAATTTTGTTTTTGGAGGAAAGGATATTATGACTTTAAAGCCCCTTAACGACCGTGTACTTGTAAAGCGTCTTGAATCTGAAGAAAAGACCGCTGGCGGCCTCTACATTCCTGACACAGCAAAAGAAAAGCCTTCTAAGGGTGAAGTTATTGCTGTTGGTCCTGGTAAGGTAGCCGATAATGGTCAACGTGTTGCCATGGATGTAAAAGCAGGCGACACAGTGCTTTTCAATAAGTATGCTGGTACTGAAGTAAAGCTTGACGGCGTTGAGCACCTTGTAATGCGCGAAGACGACATTCTTGCTATCATTGCTTAAGTAAATCAAGTTATCACTACTTACCATAATTAAAGTTTTAGGAGAAAATAATCATGGCTTCAAAAGAAAT
>CAYJHG010000415.1:0-1559 GCA_964369535.1 uncultured Desulfovibrionaceae bacterium | reverse complement strand
TCAGCAATATTCACAGCGCGGCGGCAAATCCTATTTAAGCTACGAGTAATAAGAATAAGCAACATGGAACGCTGAGGATCTATGGTGCCTTTTTCTGATTGGTGCGTGAGTTTGTGCATAATACGCACGTCAAGCAAGGCAGCATCATCTGCATGGCGGCATACAAGAAGAGCTTGTTCTGGGTCGCCATCTCGAAATGAATTCACAGCGTCTTTATACATTTGGCTAGACAGATCCATAAGCTCTTTAAAGTCGTCTTCCATTGTGCCAAGTTCCGCTCCGTCCATAAGGATGGTACGTTCAGCCATGCTGGCGGCTTCGTCGGCAATGCGTTCAAAGTCCACCACCATGCGCAAAGAGCTCACCACCATGCGTAAATCGCAGGCCACAGGTTGAGTGCGTGCCAAAAGGCTCAAGGCTTTTGCATCGATTTCATTTTCAAGGTCATTGATAGCTTCGTCACCGTCAATGACGGCACTGGCGCGACCAATGTCGCCCTCTAGTAAAGCCCTGCAGGCGTCTTCAAGGGCAATACCCACCATGGCAGACATAACAATTAAGCGTGTACGCATAGTAACAAGTAATTGTTGTAATTGGCTTTCTCTTTGAGTCATTAACCGAACCTCCCGGTAATATAGTCTTCTGTTTGCTTAATGGATGGGCGCGTAAATATGGTGTCGGTGACATCATGTTCTATAAGTTTGCCCATATAGAAAAAGGCCGTGTGGTCAGAAACACGCGCGGCTTGTTGCATATTATGCGTTACAATAATAATGGTGAGTTGATGCTTAAGCTCGTGAATGCCTTCTTCAATTTTCTGCGTGGCAATGGGGTCAAGGGCAGAGGCCGGTTCGTCCATAAGCAATACTTCTGGCCCCACAGCCAAAGCGCGGGCAATGCAAAGGCGCTGCTGTTGGCCGCCGGAAAGACCAAGAGCAGAAGAGTGCAAGCGGTCTTTGACTTCATCAAAAATAGCGGCACGGTGCAAGGCTTCTTCCACAGTATCGGCTATGAGGCTTTCATCTTTAATGCCATTAACCCTAAGCCCATAGGCCACATTTTCAAAGATGGTTTTGGGGAAAGGGTTGGGCTTTTGGAAAACCATGCCCACCTTACGGCGTAAAGCCACAACATCAGCTTGAGGAGAATTGATATCTTCGCCATCAAGGGTGATGGATCCCTTTACTTTTGCAATGGGAATAAGGTCATTCATGCGGTTTAAACAGCGCAAAAATGTGCTCTTGCCGCAGCCTGAGGGGCCAATAAGAGCTGTTACTTGGTTAACAGGAAAAGATAAGCTCACATCATGCAGAGCTTGAGCCGCACCATAAAAGAAGTCAACATTGGCTGCTGCCAGTTTATGCTGTTCTGTCATTGGCATCTCCAAGAGCAGTGGGTATAGTAAAATAAAAAACCGTAGCATATTCCTTGGTGGGGCTTTCCACCCAAATACGCCCTCCAAGGCGTTCTACGGTATGTTTGCAAATTGCCAAGCCAAGCCCAGTAGAGGCTTGTGTTCTGTGTTTTTCAACTCTATAGAATCTTTCAAAAATGCGGTC
>CAYJHG010000414.1:0-1575 GCA_964369535.1 uncultured Desulfovibrionaceae bacterium | reverse complement strand
GCCCATCAAGCGCTTACGCTGTTTGATAAAAAAGTGCGCGAACAATTTGTGGGTGTGCCTGTTCGATGGGCTTTCACATCACTTTTGTTGCGCAATCGCTTGGCCGCAGCGCGTATAAAGCGCGACTCGGTGGCTAAAGCTTTGCAAAAAATGCGATTTGAAAAATATTCCCATGTGGCTGTACAGCCTTTGCAAACCATTGCCGGTCAAGAATATGAAAATATGTATGCAGAATCTATGCAAGTAAATGCTGATTATGCTGATTTTTTTGTGCAGGTGGGCTCCCCTTTATTATTTAATGAAGACGATATTCAAAAAACTGCTGAAGCTATTATATTTCATGTACCAAAAGAGCGCAAAGCAGATGAAGCCGTGGTACTTATGGGACATGGAGCAAAGCATGTTAATGAAGAACGCTATAATGATTTAGCTAAAGCTGTGCATGTGCTTGATGCGCACATTCATGTCGGCACCATGAGCGGTGCGGTACAAATAGAAGATATTATACCAAAATTATTACCCAATAAAAAAGTTTGGCTTATGCCTTTGCTTTCTGTAGTTGGTGTACATACCTTAGAAGATATGGCAGGTGCCCAAAATGATTCTTGGCGCAGCCGTATTGAAAAAGCCGGTTTTTTGTGTGAACCTGTGCTGCGAGGTATAGTGGAATATGATAAATTTATTGACATTTGGCTTTCACATCTACAAAGCACTTTTGACACCATATCTGCATAAATTTTTTGGAGGGGATATGTTTTTACAAAGGCATTTTTGCGCACTATTTGTATCTTTATCTATAATTATGACTTCCTTTTCTGTATGTTATGCTACAAATACCTTTAACCCTCATATGCATGAAAAACTCCCCACCCCAAGGACAAGCAATGATACTACAAAATTTGCCAAATCCTTAGGTGGTCGCGCTTCGTCTTTGCAAGAAGAGGTGCAGCATAGACCGTATTGGAAGGCAGAAGTTTATCCCATTGTATTTGGCAATGCCAAGGCCAAGCACGAAATACTTGTTTTTTTAGATTATGCTTCTGTGTACAGCGAAAATCTTTGGCGTGAAGTTGTACAAGCGGCAAAAAGCCTTAATCCTCACAATGTGAAAATTGTTGTTTTTGCAAAAAGCGCTGAAGCGTATGGCACAGATCTTATGGGGGGCGGTATCTGGATGGCGCATATTCGTCCTGAATCTGCTTTTGACTATTTTACATTTACGCTAAGAGCTTGGAATGCTGCCAAAGAAAAACAAAAAGCAAAAGGGATCGTGCGGCCTTTTATGCGAGAATATGATGCTGTGGGCAGCAATAGTGATTATCCTATTTTATACGACTATTTGCATAAAGTGCGACCAAGTATTCCTAGCAAAGATCATGTATCTATTGCGCAATACGCATTTAATGCCGGCAATGTGAATGGTTATCAAGCTGAATTTGCAGCAGATTATTATGATGTCGCATCTTTTCCTGCTTTGGTAATAGACGGGGATGTACTTAAAAAAGTCAACGCAGAAAGCATTGTTAAGGCTGTGCAATAATAAAAGCCTTGCTTTGTAATAAGCAAGGCTTTCAG
>CAYJHG010000413.1:0-1604 GCA_964369535.1 uncultured Desulfovibrionaceae bacterium | reverse complement strand
CATTGGGGGCATCTTTGGCAGGATAACGCAAGGAAAGCCCTTTAAATTCATCGGGGTTAATGTCAGAATTTCCATAAAAAAGCGTTCGCGCTGCCTTTTGTCGCATGGCCTCAGCAAATGCCACCGATTCACCATCAATAAATTTTGAAGCATTGCCGCCATACAAGCGTGATTCGGCTTCATCAATAAGCATGCGCGATTCCATCATGGAGCAAGGTTCTTTCACTTGCGTCCACTGGCTTTTGCTATAGGGCGTGCCTTGGTAGAGGCGGCGCCAATACACTTCGGGTAAGCCGGTGCGGATACGGGTTAAGTGCCCGTCTGATTGATTGGATTCCATAAATTGCACATCGTCCAAAATATCATTGGTCTCGTTCATGAGCTCAATGATGGCACCGGCATTTTCATTAGTGTAAAAATCACGCAATTCAGCCAAGGTTGCCACAAGTCCCAAATGTTTTTTACTCATGAAAGTGCTCCTTATTTATTGTATTTACCGTATAAGCGTTCATGGCGTGGTTGTGCAGAAGGTGCCATATGCCCAAAATGAATCGTATCTTCAGCATGTGCTTTACCAATGGATGCTAAAAAACGTATTACTTTTGGGTGGTTGGCATAACCTGTGTCTTGCAAAATATCTAGTAACTCTCCGCTGGGGTCAAAGCGATTAAGGGCAGCCTTGGCATGGGCAAGGGTGCTTTGCATGGCTGCTCCGCCAAGCTCTCTATCTTGACGCACTTCTTCTGCCCATGCAGTCACTTGTTGACTATAGGCATTGCGATGGGCAGCCTCATTGCGATAAGATATTTCTAAAAGCTTTTGGGCGCTGATATTGTCTAGCCCCAGCTCGCGTGCTTGTTCTTCAAAAAGAGCCTGCTGGGCTTCATTTAAACTCATGCCAGGGGGGATAACCAATTCATAGCAAGCATGTGTTGCTTGATAAGGTTTTGCATGCTGTTTTTCTTCTGCATTTAATAGGGTTTTGGCAGAAGAACTTTTTAGCAAAGCATTACCTTGTGCAGATGTCTTTTTACGCAAATTAGCCATGTTTTTCCTCCTCATAAGCCATAATAAGTTGTAAAATGCTATGCGCGCTTTGGCCGGCACCTAGCCAGCGCAAAAAAACGCGCCCCTCGCGGCTAGCCATAAGCCCACGCACGGCTTCTCGCATGTTTTTTTCAAAGGCACGTTTGTTTTCTTCATAATGTTCCGGTTTTGCTTGAACAGCTTGAAAAATGTTTTCTTCCATAGCGCTTCCTTTTAGGGAGAAGTGTTGTGTGTACCATTTGCTTGCTCAGAATGCGCTGATGTTTGTTGCTCCTGCGTAGGCATGTCTGATTGTGCTTCTTGTCTTGCTTGTGCCAAAAGTTCCGTCACAAGATTTCTGTCCTCCAAAGAAATTTTACTTAAATCTTGCACAATTTTGGCTAGACCTTGCAGTGATTCCAAACTACGACTTTGCGCATCAAGTTGCGCCTCTTGTTGCACAAGGCTTTGCTGGGCTTGTTGGCGTGCCTTGCGTAAAGAGGCTCTTTCTTCGGTGGAATGCAAAAGCGCAGGGGCTACACCTAAATATTCAGCATATTCTTCCACGGCCTTGTCCG
>CAYJHG010000412.1:0-1608 GCA_964369535.1 uncultured Desulfovibrionaceae bacterium | reverse complement strand
CCTGCATAACACTAAGCAGCTCTAATTTCCCATCCTTTTCGGCGGTAAGCACCATGCCGTGCGATACAAGGCCGCGAATTTTGCGCGGTGCCAAATTGGCCACCACACAAACCTGTTTGCCCACAAGGCTTTCAGGGCTGAAAAACTCTGCCAAACCGGAAAGAATTTGCCTTGGTTCTGCTTCGCCAAGGTCAATATGTAAACAAAGCAATTTATCTGCATTGGGGTGTTTTTCCGCTTGCAGCACCGTGCCCACGCGCATTTCAACCTTTTTAAAATCATCAAAAGAGCATTCTGCAGAGCTCGTTTCCTCTTTAATCTCTGCGACTTTGGGTGCAGCCTTATTTTCAAGCTCAGCTGATTTAGTGCCCTTTTCTTTTTTAGGCGCTTTTGTTTTAGCAGTTTCCGCCTTTGGCACTTCAATACGCGGGAAAAGATTAGAAGCCTGCGCCACAACACTACCCACGGGCAAAGCTCCCCATTGCAAAGCTTCCGCCGCAAAATCTACACAAGGCGGCACAAGCTCGTCGGCCTCAAGGCCAAGCTGCTTGAGCATATTGGCAGAACTTTCGGGCATAACAGGCCACACAGCCAAGGCAATTTTACGCAAACACTCCAAAAGAGTATACATAACAGAACTTAAGCGCTCCATATTTCCTTGCTTGGCTAAAGCCCAAGGCGCTTCGCTATCCACATATTTATTCAAAGCCCGCACAAGATCCCACAAAGCGTCAAGCCCTTGCGAAAAACGCGTCACTTCAAAAAGCTGCACATAATTTTGCATGCATTCCTTAGCCAAATTACGGATAACTTCGTCATTTTCTGTATTATATAAACCTTGTGGCACTATACCACTAAAATACTTGGCATTCATAGAAAGCACACGACTGAATAAATTGCCAAGGTCATTGGCAAGGTCGGCATTTAAGCGTGTGATCATGCTTTCTTCGCTGAAAGAAGCATCCGAACCGAAATTCATTTCACGCAACAAAAAATATCTAAAAGAATCAAGGCCAAAACGGCGCCCCATTTCTAAGGGATCAATAACATTACCCAAAGATTTTGACATCTTGGTATCGCGCACCAACCAATAGCCGTGCACATTTAAATGCTCATACAAGGGCACACCAGCAGATTTAAGCATGGTGGGCCAAAAAATCGCGTGCGGCTTTAAAATATCCTTGGCTACCAAGTGTTGCCCTGGCCAGCATTTGGCATATTCATCGCCATTAGGCCAATCTAAAATACTTATATAGCTTAGCAAAGCATCAAACCACACATAGCACACATAGTCGGCATCAAAGGGCAGCTCTATACCCCAAGTGAGGCGCGATTTAGGGCGAGAAATACATAAGTCTTCAAGGTCACCGCTTTCAAGCATGGACATAATTTCTTTGCGATAACGCTCTGGGCGAATAAATTCCGGATTATTTTCTATATGCTCTTTAAGCCAAGGCAAATATTTAGACATACGGAAAAAATAGTTCTTTTCGCTGATGAATTCAGGCTTAGTTAAATGCTGGGGGCAAAGGCCTTCTTCAAGCTCTTTTTCTGTATAAAAACGCTCGCAACCATAGCAATAATGCCCGCCAAATTCACCAAAATAAA
>CAYJHG010000411.1:0-1612 GCA_964369535.1 uncultured Desulfovibrionaceae bacterium | reverse complement strand
TCATAAAAGGGCCTAAGAACGGAGCAAATTATTGTTATGCAGTATCACCAGAAATAGCTTTTTCTGGTCATCGTGGCAAGGGTGAATACTTACAACGAGAAATTAAAAACGCAAGACGACAAGGCATGATTATCGACTTTAACGAATTTCAAGAGCTTAAAAGTAATGATAAATATCGGTAATATGCTTTTGCTAAGTGTCTATTAAATTCTTTAATAATTCTGCTGTTTTATTGGGATTTAGCATGGCATAAATTTGGGTTGTTGCTATATTGTTATGACCTAGCAAATCTCTTATGCCTTGTAAATCTGCACCACTTTGAGCAAGCCATGATGCAAAAGTACGGCGCAAGGTCTGGAAATCTACTTTTTCAACAGGGTTGTTTTTTCTGTGTGCCATCTCATTAAAATTTAGTTTTTTAATAGTTTTTGCAAATATGGGTGGTACTGCATTATATTGTTCTCCGTGCCTGTTCAAAAATACGAGTTCATCGGCTTTGCTCTTTAGTTTAAAAATATTTCTCTCTTTCAGCATTTCAAGTATCGGTGCAAAGTTTAGACTAGCATAAACCACTCTGCCAGTCTTGCGAGTTCTAATTGGTGTTGCTTGGTCTTCTCTTATGTCACACCATTTAAGATTTTTAATATCTCCAAAGCGTAAGCCACTATATAGAGCCAACACTGACATGTCGTGGGCATCTCTGCATGGGTCTTTTTTAAGTTCTGCAAAAAGGTTTTTTATTTCTCCCTTGGTAAAATATGCATTTTTAATTGTGGGACTATCTAGCTTAATTCTAGCACCGCAAAAAATGGGTAAATCCTTTTTGAACTCTGAGGAAAAAATAACTCTGGCGAAGTTATACATAGTTTGGAGCATTCTAAAGGTATATTGCACCATGCGGTTACTTTTACCACTATCTCTTAAAGAGTTTACAACTTGCTCAACCTGTTTATAGTGTAATTCCTCTATGGGTGTATTTCCAACAGTGGGCCGCCAATACTTATTAAATGTATATAAGATGGCTTTGTTTGATTTTTCGCCTCCACGCTGTGACCTGTCAGGCCAATAGTAATTATCCCAGAAGTTGGCTACAGTGTGACTTTGTAAAAAGTTCTGTTCTTGGATAAGTGCTTTTTCTTTCCTCTGCTCTTTGATAAAAGTTGCTTGTTTAGCTTGGGCCTGTAGCTCTTGTATTGCCTTGTAAGTTTGTGGGCCTGTACCACTTGCCCTATTAGTCTTTAATTCTGCAATAATTTTAAGTGCTTCGGATTCGGTCATTATCCCAAAAGTATCAATTAAAGTCTTTCCCTTATGCCCATGTTTCAATCTGTATGCTTTTTCATTCTTTGAATACTCTCTAACTTGTAAGCCTCTAATTCCTTTTACTGTTTGCCAGTCTATTCTTGACATTTTTATATTCCTTAGTGGGGTACGTTTGGGGTACGTTTTTATGCTTCTTAATTCCGCTTTGTGCCATTTGTTGCCACTTGTTGAATTAAAGAATGCAGTATTTATAGGGATTTTGTCAATAGGTACAGAAAAAATAAATATAAAAAACTCGACTCGAAATCGAGTTGTCACCTAAACAGTGGCACGTGGGTTCGAATCCCAC
>CAYJHG010000410.1:0-1615 GCA_964369535.1 uncultured Desulfovibrionaceae bacterium | reverse complement strand
AATTGCGCCTACTCTTGATTTATCGATCGTGTTGACTTTGTCAACACTCCGAGAGGAGGCGTAAGCCTCCTCTCGGAGTGCTTAGTCGACTTAATTTTTTATAATGCGCCTTCCAATTCTTGGAGGGTTTTTTTTGAGGTGTAGTTGCCTTTGTTTATGTTTTTTTGGCCCTGAAGTTTTTGTAATGTAAATTATATTTTTTAAGACGCAAGGCCATAATTCTTTCAGTTAAGCCAAGCATTTCCGCAGCTTTGCCAAGGTGCCCTTGCGAAGATTCAAGGCTTTCAATAATGCAAGCGTATTCAAGCTCATCTAAGCGTTCTTGTAATGTTTGTCCTAATATGTTGTTTCCAAGGATGTTTTTTGTGTTTGGATGCATATTGGGGCAGTTGCTTGCGTGCAAAGAGGTGGGCAAATGTTGTGGTAAAATAAGACCATCTTCAGACACAAGTAATGCAGCCCGTTCCATAATATTTTGTAATTCTCTGGCATTGCCCGGCCATTCATAGCGCTGCAACATGTCCACAGCGGTTAAAGAAAGGCGAATGTTGGAACGGCCATTGGCTGCTGCATATTTTTCCATAAAGTGATTAGCCAAAAGAGCTATATCAGCCTTTCTTTCACGCAAAGGGGCAAGAGTAATGGGGAAAACGTTAAGGCGATAATACAAGTCTTTGCGGAAAGTTCCATTTTCTACCATTTCTTCCAAAGAGCGATTGGTGGCTGCTATGATGCGTATGTCCACTTGGCGTGTTTCCATGCTCCCCAAGCGTTCAAAGCGCCTGTCTTGTAAAACTCGCAAAAGCTTTGCTTGGATAAGTAAACTTAATTCGCCTATTTCGTCCAAAAATAATGTACCACCGTGGGCCATTTCAAATCGGCCGCGGCGCACGGCAATGGCTCCGGTAAAAGCGCCTTTTTCATGACCAAAAAGTTCACTTTCGATGAGCCCTTCCGGCAAGGCTGCGCAATTTAAAGACACATAGGGTTGTTCAGATCTGGGGCTTGCAGCATGAATGGCTTGCGCTGTAAGTTCTTTGCCTGTGCCGCTTTCGCCACAAATGAGCACAGTGGTGCACGATGAAGCCACTTGCTCGATTTGCGTATACACTTGTTGCATGGCTTCGGAATTGCCCACAAAAGCATGAGGTCGAGGGGCAGTGTGGCTGTTTATGGCTCGTGTGCTAGGGCTTTGCATGTAGCTTTGGCGCATTTTGGCAGCTCTGGCCAGCATGGAAGCTATAATGGAAAGAAGTCTCGCGTCTTCTTCAAGGGTTTCGGTATCTGCAAAAAGTCTGTCAACGCTCAGAGCGCCCACCGCTTGGTCGTCAAGTTTAATGGGAACGCACAAAAAAGAAACTTGCTCTTTTTGTAGATTTCTTGATTGAGTGCGATTTAAAAACAAAGGTTCGGCAGAAATGCTTGAAACAAGCATGGGTTTTCCTGTGGCTATAACTGTGCCTGTAACCCCTTCGCCTGTTTTGTACTGACCGCGGGCTTTTTCAATGGGATCGAGCCCATAGGCTGTTTCAATATGCATGGCATCACCCGTAGGCGATAAAAGTGTGATGGTGCCGCGCATCATGTTTAGGTGTCTTGCCATAAGCTTTAAAGC
>CAYJHG010000409.1:0-1621 GCA_964369535.1 uncultured Desulfovibrionaceae bacterium | reverse complement strand
GCAAAAATGGCCACAATGCCCATATAGATGGAGGTTCCGTCCATATTGATGGTATTGCCAAGGGGCATACTAAAGCTTGTAACGCTGCGGTCAGCGCCAAGCTTTTCGGCACTGGACATATTTGTGGGTAAGGCTGCGGCACTTGAGCATGTGGTAAAGCCTACCAAAAGCGGTTCAGCCATACCTTTGAAGAAACGCATGGGCGAAAGCCCCACCACAAATTTAAGAATGGGCACATACACAATAAGTATGAGCACAAAGCAGGCCAGATACATAATGCCTATAACCTTGGCCAAGGGCAAAAGAACTTCAAGGCCGTGCTTGGTCACGGTAAAAGCAATGAGGCCAAAAACGCCTATGGGCGCATACAGCATAACATAACCGGTAACTTTAATCATAGCATCGCCGCAAACTTCAAAGAAATTTTGCACAGGACGGGCTTTTTCACCAAGGGCGCTTAAGGCAAAGCCAAAAATAATTGCAAATATAATAAGTTGCAACATATTTCCTTTGGCCATGGCTTCCACCGGGTTCAAAGGAATAAGATTTATAAGAGTTTGAGTAAGGGATGGTGGTGTTACTTCCTTGGCTTTAAGTCCTTCAGTCACAAGGTTTAAACCTAAACCCGGTTGTAGAAGGTTGGCAAAACCAAGGCCAACAATAACGGCCATCACCGTAGTAAATAGATAAAAAAGTAAGGTTTTAGTGGCAAGGCGCCCTAATTTAGTTGTGTCACCAATGCCAGCCGCACCGGCTATAAGCGTTGCCAAAACTAAGGGCACTACTACCATGCGTATGAGTCGGATAAAAATATCGCCCAAGGGTTTAAAAACATCTACGCCAAGGCTGGTATTTTGAGCTAAAATACCGGCTATAATACCTGCCACAAGGCCAATACCCATTTGCATGGGCAATCCCATTTTCGCACGAGCCATACTTTCCTCCAAATTACATAGAACAGTTAAAGAACAAGGCTTTAATAAAAAGCGTATTAAAAATCCTCTAGAACCACTATAGCAAAAAAATCTTATATGTCAATATACTTATCTTTTGCGCAAATATGTGTCCATAACCAGGCCACCATTAAGTACTTTACTTTGACTATGCGTAAAAGCCAATTGTGCTGAACCTTTACCAAAAAGAGCAATACCTCCACCCAAAAGCACAGGAATTCGGGTGATGGTTATAGTGTCAATAAGGTCTTTATGCAAGAAACTCTGGATAACTTTACCGCCGTCAATATACAAGTTTTGTAAACCTTCGGCATGCAATCTTGCTAACAGTGTATCAATATTTTCAGCAGTAACATAAGCTTTTTGAGCATATTTTTCAGGCAAGGTTTGCAAAGTAGAAGAAAGCACAATAACCGGTTTTGTATATATCCAGACGCCAAAAGACTGCACCACTTCAAAAGTATTTCTACCCATAACTACAGCGTCAATATTTTGCATAAATTGCGCAAAAACATCTTCTTCAGAAGAAGCGGGAGGTGTAGAATAGGCATTTAGCCAATCCACACTGCCATTATTATCGGCAATATATCCATCAAGACTTGTGGCTATAAATACATGATTTGACATAAGCACTTCCTTACTTGTAGTGTAGGAAAAACTGTAACTTA
>CAYJHG010000408.1:0-1651 GCA_964369535.1 uncultured Desulfovibrionaceae bacterium | reverse complement strand
TTGAACATAAGCCTTGCAGCGCATTTTCTCGCAATGACAAAGAAAGACAAAGCTTTGCATGTAAGCTTGTGGTAACGCTCCTTGCCCATGGCGATGAGGAGCTTGCGCTTCGTATATAGGTGCAATCCATGCCTTTCTACGATTTTGATACAAGGTGAATAACCACCACCTAACATGCAAAGCACTGCCCCCCATCGTCATTGCGAGGAGCTTGCGCTTGGTATACAGGGGCAATCCATGCCTTTTAAAAACTTCATAAAGAGGAAAAGCCATTCTTACAAATTAGATTGACGTGGACATTGCTACGGCCTCTTCAAAAAAAAACTTGCAACCAAGCCCAATATGTGCATAATGAGTCATTTATGCAAAATTTAAAAAAAATGAAAAAAAAGCTTGCCTATTTTATCATTATGACCTAGGTTCTGCCTTTCCGACTAGAACATACACAAAGGACGGACTGTTCTGATACAAGCAATAATACTTTGTATATATTAGCAAAAATAAGTTTGCGACAAAATCCTTAGCCTAGCTTGCCAAAGTTTAGGTATCGGATTTTTGTCGCCTTGTGTCGTTAATGTGCTGTTTTTGCTTTTAGCTGTGCGCTAAAAGTTATATATATTCTCACTGATTATGTGAGTCAACCGTTAGCTCCTTGAGGTACCATATGGGCCAGATCACCAAGCAGTTTGGCAAGATCAAAGTCACACTTCCCATACCGCATTTGTTGAATCTACAAATTGATTCTTATCGTAAATTTCTCCAAGAAGGCGCCGAAGTGCGCGCTCTCGACGAGGGGTTGGAAGGGGTTTTCCGCACGGTTTTCCCCATTGAAGACTTTAACCGCACGGCAAGTCTTGAATTTGTGGATTACGTTATTCAAGAACCCAAATACGACCAGGCCGAGTGTATTTCCAAAGGCTTGACCTACGAAGCCCCCGTGCGCATTAAGGTGCGCCTTGTGGTTTATGATGTGGACGAAGCCTCTGGCAACCGTACCGTTCGCGATATTAAGGAACAAGATATTTATTTTGGCACCTTACCGCTTATGACCGAAAAGGGCACCTTTATTATTAATGGTACCGAGCGTGTTATTGTAAACCAATTACAGCGCTCTCCGGGCATTATATTTGAGCATGACGGTGGCAAAACTCATACCAGCCGTAAAGTGCTTTATTCTTGTCGTGTTATTCCCATGCGTGGTTCTTGGCTTGATTTTGACTTCGATCACAAAGACATTTTATATGTGCGCATTGACCGCCGTCGTAAAATGCCTGCCACCATTTTATTCAAAGCTATGGGTATGACCAGTGCGCAAATACTGGAATACTTCTATACGCGTGAATATTATCGCTTGGAAGACGATGGCCAAGTGCTTTTTGAACTTCAAAAAGATCTTTTTCGCAAAGAAAATGCCTATGCTGATATAGTAGGCCCCGACGGCACTGTGTTTGTAAAAGCCGGCAAGCCCATTACCAAGCGGGCTTGGCGTCAAATGCTTGAAGCAAAGCTTGAAACCATTGCCATGGCTCCCCAAACCTTAGAAGGGCTTTTCTTGGCCGAAGACTTGGTGGATCCCAATACGGGCGAAGTTATTGCAGAAGCTGCCGATGAAATCACAGCCGGCCTTGTGGAGCGCATGCGCGAACTTGGC
>CAYJHG010000407.1:0-1654 GCA_964369535.1 uncultured Desulfovibrionaceae bacterium | reverse complement strand
TGTACATAATCTTTCAATAAAAAATCTTTTTTGCACTGCCCACAGCGCATCACAACCTTGCGTCAGGTTTTTACAGCTAAAAGCTGGCTTTTACATTCTTTGCAAAGAATGGTTGTTTGCGCTTCACGCCCAAAGCGAGACCTTCCAAATATCATAATAATCCTTATTTTTAACGGTATATCTTTCGAGCAAATTGCCCACCAGAAACATAAAATGTATTTTCAACTATAAATAATGCTCGATCATCCACATTAAAAACAATGGATTCCAATTGCTTTAAAGCCATATTGTTCGTAACGGTAAGCAATATTTCTTTATCATTGCCAAGGTAAGCACCCTTGCCGCGCATGAGCGTTATGCCAAATTGTTGTGAAAGCATTATGGCCTCACTCACCCTTTCCCCTTGACTTGATATGATAATAACTAATTTACGCTGGTTAAACATACGCAAAACCGATTCCATAACGGTGGCATTAATAAATATCATGATGGTGGATGCAATAATGGTATCTAGGGGTATTTTTAAAAAAAGCGCTCCGATAAATAAGCATATATTAAATGTAAAGCTAAAACGCCCAACAGATATATTCCATCTTTCGCGCAAGGCCACAGCTATAATATCTGTACCACCGCTACTGCCAAGTGAACGCAACATAGTGCCTCCACCTGCTCCCATGAGCACACCTGCCAAAATTGCCGCATAAAGTTCATCCTTTACCGGAATTTGAAAAGTTATAAGTTCGCCAACCAAGGAAGTACATATAACAGCATAGACCGAATACAATAAAAATACCCGCCCCACAAAAAACCAACCTACAACACATATGGGTATACAATATATGGCATACCAAATGGGCACACTGAGTAAATCTGTGCTATATAATGTGAGTATGGAAATACCGATGACACCACCGGAAACAAAGCCTTGCGGCACTGCCACAGCTTGAACCCCAAGAACATATATGCTGCTGCCAAGGGTCAAAAGCAATAAATTCCACCAAACTGATTCGGCAACTTTAGGATTATAGGTATTTTTTAAAGGCATTTTTCACCTCTGGTGATGTTTCAAATGTGGATTGTAAAAGTTGTTTTAAAAGACTTTGCCTGAAGCATTACAATCTATCAATAGTTTTATCATATAGTTACAACACAGAAATAAACATGCGAGTAGCCATAAGCATTAAAAAAACTGCAAAAAAACGTTTCAGCAAGGGGACTGGCAAATTATGAGCAAGCCTTGCCCCCAAGGGAGCCGTAAAAAAACTAGCTGTGGCAAGCCCCACAAAGGCCCATAAATGCACATGCCCAAGAGCTCCATCTGGCAAGCCAGTTAAGCCATAACCCCCAACAATATATCCAATGGTTCCGGCAAGCGCTATGGGAAAGCCTATGGCAGACGATGTGCCTACAGCCGTATGCATGGGCAAGGAGCAATAGGTTAAAAAAGGAACTGAAAGCGTGCCACCGCCAATACCCACAAAACTAGACACAAGACCAATACCACTGCCCACACAACTTATGCCCCAAAAAGGCGGCAGATGGCGTGCACCACTGGGTTTTTTGCCAAAAAGCATTTCTAAAGCCACCATATACAAGAAGAACACAAAGAATATTTTTAAGGGCTTAGAAGGAATACCAGAAGCCACAAGACCCC
>CAYJHG010000406.1:0-1660 GCA_964369535.1 uncultured Desulfovibrionaceae bacterium | reverse complement strand
ATGGCTGCGCCGTTGGTACCGCCGGAAAAACGGCCGTCGGTCAAAAGAGCTACGTCTTTGCCAAGTCCCATGCCGGTGATGGCAGCGGTGGGTGAGAGCATTTCGCGCATGCCGGGGCCGCCGCGTGGGCCTTCATAGGTAATGACCACAGCATCGCCTTTAACAATTTTACCGTCTAAAATGGCTTGCATGGCGTCTTCTTCGGAGGTGAAAACGCGAGCGCGCACTTCGCGGCAAAGCATTTCCGGCGCCACGGCCGATTGCTTAACCACTGCACCTTCCGGGGCAAGAGAACCTTTTAAAATGGCAATGCCGCCTTCTTTGGAATAGGCATTTTCCACAGGGCGGATAACTTCGCCATCAACAGTCTTTGCTTTTAAGCTTGCCAGATTTTCGGCCACAGTTTGACCGGTAACTGTGAGCACATCTGTATTGATGAGCCCAATTTTATTAAGCTCTTGCATAACGGCAGGTATGCCGCCTGCTAAGTGTAATTCTTCGATATGGTGTTTTCCGGCTGGGGAAAGCTTGCAAAGGTTGGGTGTTTTGCGGCTCACTGCATCAAAAATTTCTAAGGAAAGCTCAAGGCCTGCTTCGCCAAAAATGGCTGGCAAGTGCAATACTGTATTGGTGGAACAGCCAAGTGCCATGTCCACAGCTACGGCATTGGCAATGGATTTTTGGGTAACAATATCCAAGGGGCGGATATTTTTTTCTAATAATTCCATAACCTTCATGCCGGATTCTTTGGCTAAGCGAATGCGTGCTGCAGAAACGGCCAGTGTGGTACCATTGCCTGGCAAGGCTACACCGATGGTTTCGGAAAGACAGTTCATGGAGTTGGCTGTGAACATGCCGGCACACGAACCGCAACCAGGGCAGGCGCCTTCGGTGAGGTCTTCTAATTCTTCTTCGCTCATAAGGCCTCTTTTGACCTTGCCTACGGCTTCAAAAACAGAAATGAGGTCTGATTTTTTGCGGCCTGCCGACATA
The DNA here is from genome assembly GCA_964369535.1 of uncultured Desulfovibrionaceae bacterium. Classification (GTDB taxonomy): domain Bacteria; phylum Desulfobacterota; class Desulfovibrionia; order Desulfovibrionales; family Desulfovibrionaceae; genus CAYJAD01. The sequence continues at coordinate 667 of CAYJHG010000406.1, read as the reverse complement.
ATCCCAGCCATCATGGGGCCACCACTCACTAAAATAGAAGGGATGTTCAAGCGCATCATGGCCATGAGCATGCCGGGCACATTTTTATCGCAATTGGGTATGAAAACTAGCGCGTCAAAAGGATGCGCAGAGGCTACGATTTCTATGGAATCGGCAATGATTTCACGCGATGGTAAAGAATAATGCATGCCCTCGTGATTCATGGCCAAGCCATCGCACACGGCTATGGCCGGAAATTCCAAAGGCACACCGCCGCCAAGGCGCACACCGGCTTTAACGGCTTCGGCCACGCGGTGCAGGTGAATGTGCCCCGGCACAATTTCATTGGCGCTGTTTACTATGCCAATGAGGGGACGCTTAATTTCGTCACGAGTAAGGCCAAGGGCATACAATAAAGAACGGTGAGGAGCCTTTTCAAGGCCGGCTGTCATTTTTTTGCTGCGCATAATATTTCCTTTTAAAATAGGTGTTTTTAAGTGTTGTAACACGTGGTAAGCACGTAACAAATTTATGTATAAAAAGCTATCTTCTTCTTATGGGTCTTCTGTTTTTTTGACCATGACGCTTTTTATTCTTTTCTAAAAGGCCAAGAGTGATTTCCAAACGACCCATGTCAGCTTCTATAAGCTTAGTGCGCACAGGCTGCCCTATGCTATAACGCATGCCA
>CAYJHG010000405.1:0-1664 GCA_964369535.1 uncultured Desulfovibrionaceae bacterium | reverse complement strand
TTTACTTTTTGTAAGCCGCTGATGGTTTGCATGGTGGTGGTTTTTCCGGCACCGTTGGCACCCAAAATGGCTACTATTTCACCTTCTTCCACCTTTAGATTTATGCCGTGCAATACCTCAACGGGGCCATAGCTCACATATACATCTTTTAATTCTAAAAGTGCCATATTACCAGCTCCCATCATCGACACCGAGGTATGCCTCAATGACGGCCTTATTATTTCGTATGTTTTCAGGAATATCCCTAGCAATGACGCAACCATTTTCAAGCACCACCAGCTCATGACAAATATGCATAACAAGGCGCATATCGTGCTCAATGAGCAAAATGGTAATGCCGCGTTTGCGTATGGCGTGGATAAGTTCCATAAGTTCTGCCGTTTCTTGCTCATTCATGCCACCGGCAGGTTCATCTAAAATGAGTAATTCTGGGTCAGTGGCCAAAGCGCGGGCAATTTCAAGCAATCTTTGCTTGCCGTATGAAAGGCTACCGGCACGCTCATTATACAAATCACTCAAGCCCACAAAAGCAAGTTCTTGCATAGATCTGTCTAGTGCTGCACGCTCTTCGCGCCTTTGCCAAGGCAGCCTGAGCATGGAAGCCACAACACCGGCACTCATGCGGCAATGGTGCCCTGCCAGTACATTTTCCACAGCCTGCATATTGGGGAAAAGGCGTATGGACTGAAAAGTACGGGCAATGCCTTTTTTTACAAGTTTATATGAAGGAATTCCGGTGATACGTTCATTTTTAAAATAAATATCACCTTTTTCGGGAGTATAGTTACCTGTAATACAGTTAAATACCGTGGTTTTTCCGGCACCGTTTGGCCCTATAAGCCCCATAATACTGCCGCGCTCAAGCTCAAAGCTTACTTCTTGCATGGCAGTAAGACCGCCAAAAACCTTGGTAACATTGGCAAGACGTAATAGACTCATGACTTGCCCCCTACGATATCAGCAGGCTTTTTTTGCGCATCGGCCAAAGCACAAGCTTCGGCATGGGCGCAGTGCCCGGAAATAGGTTTACCGTCTTTGTCAAATATGCATACAAGATATTTATGCAAAGCGGGGGGAAGTAAGCCTTGCGGGCGCCAAATCATCATAACCATCATGGCCAGACCAAAAATGAGCATACGCGCATTAGAAAATTCGCGTAAAATTTCAGGTAAGCCAATAAAAATGAATGTACTGATGAGCACTCCAAGCTGGCTTCCGCCGCTTAGAATAACCACAGCAAATATGACTACTGATTCAGTAAAAGAAAAAGATTCAGGCGTCACAATGGTCATTTTTGCCGCAAAAACATTGCCGGCTGTGCCTGCCCAGCAAGCCCCTATTATAAAGGCAATGAGCTTATACTTTGCCACATTCACACCACAGCCATTGGCGGCGGTATCGTCTTCTTTAATATAATTTAAAGCCCGACCAAAACGTGATTGCGCAAGCCAAGCAAAGAAAAGAACACTCAAAGCCACTCCGCCCCAAACAAAATAATAAAATTGTGTGGGGGTTACTATGCGAAAGCCTAGTATTTCAGGGCGAGAAATACCAAATATGCCGTTGGAGCCACCAAAAATGCCGCCCACATCATTGATGAGTGTTAGGCGTACAATTTCCACAATACCTATGGTTACGATGAGCAAATAGTCACCGCGCAAGTG
>CAYJHG010000404.1:0-1668 GCA_964369535.1 uncultured Desulfovibrionaceae bacterium | reverse complement strand
TTTGTACCAAGGTCTTAATGACGGAAGCATTGATGTAAACGCTTATTTTGAAAAAATAAAACTGTCTTTTCCCATAGTGCAGGAATATATGACAAAAATGGACATTGATGCCGAATCCTTACAAGGAAAGCTTACGGAATTTGTCATATTTATAAGCAAGTACATTGGGCAGCAAGCAGTGACCATTGGTGCAGAAACATTGAATATTATAGCGCAAGTGGGACTTTTGCTCTATATTACATTTTTTACCTTGCGCGACAGCAAGTTTCTTATCCATGTGTTGCACAAGGCTTTGCCCTTGGGTGACAGGCGCGAAGCCATGCTTTTCCAGAAAATATCAGAAGTGACTAAGGCAACTATCAATGGCAGCTTGGTGGTGGCCTTGGTGCAGGGCATGCTTGGCGGACTCATCTTTTGGTTTTTGGATGTGCGCGCGCCCATTTTGTGGGGTGGGGTTATGACTCTGCTTTCCTTGGTGCCCATGATTGGTGCCGGTCTTGTTTGGGTGCCTGTGGCCATATACTTTTTTGCCACGGGTGATATGCAATCGGCAATAATTCTGACTGGTTTTGGTGTGGGTGTCATAGGGCTTGTGGATAATGTGTTACGCCCCATATTGGTGGGGCGCGATACGCGCTTGCCGGATTATTTGGTGCTTTTATCCACCCTTGGCGGTTTTGCCTTCTTGGGCATGAATGGTTTTATTATGGGGCCACTTTTGGCGGTGCTATTTATAACATGCTGGGATATTTTTGTTAAAGAATATAATATCGAAGAAGATCGCGAGCTGAGCTATGCGGCGCATGATGCAGAGCCTGCGCCTGTGGTGCTTGTGCAAAATGAAACTCATGTGGTGCAGATAAATATTAATGATGATGACGACGATGCAAAAAAATAAGGAAAATTTTATGTTTAGAACATTCATAGTAAGTTTCTTGTGTGTAAGTTTTTTGAGTTTCAGTGCCTTGCCTGAAGCTTTGGCCGCGGCAGATGCCGCATCTTCACCTTTTGCCCATATGTCTGGTGAAGACGTGCTTAATATGCTTAAAAAGCATAATGAAGTTTTTCAAAAAAGAGCGCATAATTTTGCAGATGTTTCGCCAAAGCGCTTGCAAGAAACAGCTAAGGGACAGCACCCTTATGCTGTTATTGTAACTTGCTCTGATTCGCGCACGCCGCCGGAACATATTTTTACCGCCGGTATTGGTGAGCTTTTTGTGATCAGAAATGCTGGTAATGTTATAGATACCAATGAATTAGGCAGTGTTGAATATGCGGTGAAATATCTGGGCGTAAAACTCATTGTGGTTATGGGGCATACCCACTGTGGTGCTGTGGGCGCAGCTCTTACTTATGGTAGCGAAATCAAACCAAAAACAGCCTTGCAAGAAATTGTGCACAATGTATACAGCAATTTACAAGGGGAAAAAGACCCCAGAAAGGCCGAAATACGTAATGTGCAAAATAGCGTGCAAAAAATTTATGACATCGCAGAAATCCAAAAGTATATCAAAGACGGAAGTGTGCTTTTGCGCGGTGCTTTGTATAATATTGAAAGCGGTGCTGTGGAATTTTTCCCACTATAACTTTTGGGCAGGTGCTTTGGACGGAAAAACCTTGCCAATTCCTATGCGCAAAACAATATAACATGTTAAAAAAACAAATACA
>CAYJHG010000403.1:0-1673 GCA_964369535.1 uncultured Desulfovibrionaceae bacterium | reverse complement strand
ATACATGAGTACTTTAACACCCCGTGAAGTGGTGGCAGAGCTAGATAAATATATTGTTGGCCAAGAAAAAGCTAAGCGCATGGTGGCTGTGGCTGTGCGTAATAGATGGCGAAGTAGCCGCCTTGATCCTGAACTGCGCGACGAAATTGCCCCAAAAAATATTATTATGATGGGTCCTACCGGTTGTGGTAAAACCGAAATCGCTCGTCGTTTAGCAAAGCTTTGCGGAGTGCCTTTTGTGAAGGTAGAAGCCACCAAGTTTACAGAAGTGGGCTATGTGGGACGCGATGTGGAATCCATGGTTCGCGACCTTATGGAAATTAGCATAAAGCTTGTGCGCGATGAAGAAAATGTGCGCGTTAAAGAAGCAGCCGAAGCAGCAGCGGAGTCGCGTTTGCTTGATTTACTTCTGCCGGCTTCCTTTGGTGTGGATAGTGGGCGTGATTCTACCAGAGAAAAATTGCGTCAGCAATTCCGTTTAGGATATATGGACGACCGTGAAGTGGAAATGGAAGTAATGGAAAATGCCGGCCCCAGCATTGATGTTTTTGCCATTCCCGGCATGGAAAGCATGGGTTCACAAGTAAAAGATATGTTTGGCAAAGCTTTTCCACCAAAACCCAAAAAGCGCAAAATGAAAATACGCCAAGCCTTTAATGTGCTTGTGCAAGAAGAATCGGGTAAATTGGTAGATGAAGAAGCGCTCATGGATCTTGCGCGTGAACGTGTAGAGCAGGGCGGTATTATATTTATTGACGAAATTGATAAAATTGCCAGTACTTCCTCGCAGCGTTCTTCGGATATTTCTCGTGAAGGCGTACAACGCGACTTGTTACCCATTGTGGAAGGCAGCGCTGTAAACACTAAATACGGCATGATACATACCGACCATATTCTTTTTATTGCCGCAGGGGCTTTTCATTTTAGTAAGCCTTCAGACCTTATACCTGAGTTACAGGGGCGTTTCCCCTTGCGAGTTGAATTGCAAGCTCTTGGTAAAGAAGAATTTTTACGAATTCTTACCGAACCTGACAATGCGCTCACGCGTCAATATGTAGCCTTACTTGCCACTGAAGGCGTGCGCATTGAGTATACAGAAGAAGGCCTAGAAACCATTGCCGCCTTTGCTGAAGAAACCAACAGTCAGACGGAAAATATTGGCGCGCGCCGCTTATATACCATAATGGAAAAAATCTTGGCCGAAATTTCCTTTGACGCTCCAGACAGACCGGGCGCTTCCATTGTGGTGGATAAGGCCTATGTGGAAGAGCATTTAGAAGATGTGCGCGAAGATAAAGATTTGAGCAGATATATCTTATAAGATTGATATGTTAATAAAACCCATTATCTACCAAGATATGCACTTATAGGTGTCACATGAATACAACCATACAAGCTTGGATACGAGCATTGCGCCCACGCACATTGCCCCTTTCTTTGTCTGCTTTGTTTTTAGGATCAGGACTAGCCGCAGCACAAGGCACTTTTTCTTGGCCAATTTTTCTTTTGGCTGTGTTTACAGGCATGTTGCTTCAAGCTCTCTCTGACTTTGCCAATGATTATGGCGATGCCATGAACAATCTTGACGGTGCAGACAGACTGGGGCCCAAACGCACCGTATCTTCCGGCGAAATAAGCCCTAAAAATATGCTTTTGGGCATGCTTTTGGTGGC
>CAYJHG010000402.1:0-1674 GCA_964369535.1 uncultured Desulfovibrionaceae bacterium | reverse complement strand
TGTTTGCAGGCGGTGACATTGTTACCGGTGCGGCCACGGTTATTTTGGCCATGGGCGCCGGAAAACGTGCCGCGCGTGAAATTGCCAAACGCTTGTTGAAGTAATACGCTTTATCAGATAATCACTATAACAGCCTGTTGAATTTTTTTCAGCAGGCTGTTATACAATGGTACGTTGTTTAAAACTAAAACCTTTACCATGCGAAAGTATTTACAAATTATATTTTTATTTATTGGTACATTAACCCTGCTTGAATTTATATTTATCAGGGGCATGTTCACATGGCTTATGGTAGTAGTGGGCAGCGTAATTGTTGGAGCATTAAACATAATTGCCTGTGTTTTTTATAAAGAATGGATGATGGCTTACCTGTATGCCCTATCGACCGTCGCTCTTTGCATAGGATATTTTACTCTTGGTTGACAAATAGTTATCGATATTTGAGGAATATATGGAAAGATTGCCCTGGCCAGAATATTTTATTAACATAACCTATATGGTAGCAGAACGCAGCACTTGTACACGTCGTAAAGTGGGTGCCATTGCTGTTAAGGATAAGCGTATTTTAGCCACAGGCTATAATGGAGCGCCGCAAGATGTGCGCCATTGCCTTGATGTGGGATGTTTGCGCGAGCAAATGGGTATTCCTTCGGGGCAAAGGCATGAAATATGCCGCGGCATACACGCTGAGCAAAATGTTATTATCCAAGCGGCTGTACATGGAGTCAACCTTAAGGGTGCCGAAATATATTGCACCACTTTTCCTTGTTCTCTTTGTAGTAAAATGCTTATAAACTGTGGAATTTCACATATATATTATGTAGAGCATTATCCTGATGCATTGGGACTTGAAATGCTTAAAGAAACTGGTATCGGCATAACACAAGTGCTAGGCCCAGAAGGGAAGGTATAGCTTTATGGAGCAAGATTTTTCTCGACCGATGCGGTATGCGGTGGAATTAGCCAAGCGCGGAAGATTTGCTGTATCCCCCAATCCCATGGTGGGGGCTGTGCTTATGCGCAAAGGGCATGTTGTGGCTGAAGGCTGGCATGAAAAATACGGCGAAGCCCATGCCGAAGTGAATTGTCTTAAGCATGCGCAAGAAAAAGGCATTGATACCAATGAATGTACACTCATCGTAACGCTTGAGCCTTGCAAACATCACGGCAAAACCCCGCCTTGTGTGGATGCCATTATTAAGGCTGGCATTAAACATGTGGTCATAGGTTCACCTGACCCCACAAGCGAAGCCGGTGGCGGCGCAGAAATTTTGCGCCAGCAAGGCATTACAGTTACAGAAGGTGTGGAGCGCGCCTTGTGTGACGATCTTTTAGCGGACTTTTTAGTATTAAAAAACACAGAGCGCCCTTATGTGATTTTAAAAATGGCTTCTACCTTAGACGGCCGCATTGCCACGCGCACAGGCCATTCGTCTTGGGTTAGTTGTCCTGTTTCACGCCAAAGGGTGCAAACATTGCGCAGGCATATTGCCCATGTGGGGGGTGCTGTGCTCATAGGCGGTGGCACATTTAGGCTTGATAATCCAAGGCTCACAGTTCGTTATGAAGAATTGGACGAATATAGCCAAGAAAACGCGCAACCCTTAGCTTGTGTTGTGTCTTCGCGCATTGTGACCAATGCCCTTGGGCACCATCTCATCAAAGACCGCCCTA
>CAYJHG010000401.1:0-1678 GCA_964369535.1 uncultured Desulfovibrionaceae bacterium | reverse complement strand
CCAAAACCAAGAGCAGAAACTTTATCACCATTACGAGGGTTGGTATGTAAGGTCATGGCCTCTTTAGCTGGCGGCGGCACGTCTGGTTTTGTGGAAAAAACATCCAAAGAATATAAACCACCGCCCACAGCTGCGCCCACAGCTCCAAGCCCTGCTGCCTTTAACAGCGAGCGTCTGCACATATGTTTTTTATCCATAAATATAATCCTTTAGCATTAAGATGCATCATCTTTTTGCTGTAATTTTCTACTGGCATCTAAACATGTTCGTGTAAGCTCAATGCCTTCTGCTTCAACTAAAATAACACTATAGTCTGTGTAAAGCTTTTTCCATGCTTTATATATTTTTTCTTCCATTTGAAGACCTTCCTCGGTGGGAAATAATAATATTTCACGTCCTCATTTCGTATGCGTCCCATAAGCATAATGGCTGTGCATACCAAATACTTGTGGTGCATCTTTGAGAGCCTTTGCCATCATAATTGTTTTAATGCCCAAATCATAGGTGGATTGCATGGCTTTAGGATTATCTTGTGTTTTTCCCAGTGAAGACACATAGCCAGCAGAACTTATGCCGTGCACGGTAAAAAACATATTACAGGAATTGACAGCGGCACTTGTTCCCATGCTTCCTGCCGTGATGAAGATACCACCGACTTTATTGCCATTTAAAGGTTGTACCGCATAGCTTCTGTCCATAATGATTTTACATTGTGCTGTTACATTGTAGAAAAAAGTGGGTGAGGCCAATAAAATCACGTCCGCTGCTTGCATTTTTTGCAATATTTCCGGCACATCATCTTGCAAAGGACAGTTTGTGCCACTTTGACATGCAGAGCAGCCTTGGCAGGGAGTCAGCTTCTTGCCTTTAACTGAAACAATTTTCGTTGTAGCCCCCATGCTTTCACAACCTTTTATGGCTTCTTGGAGTAAAGCAAAGGTATTGCCCTTATTCTTAGGGCTGGTATTCAGTGCCAAAACATGTATTTTGTGCATTTTTTACTCACTTTTATTTTATATATCACTAATTAATGATAGAATTTTCTATTTTTCCAAGCGGACAATCATGATGATGGGCACGTTTTCTCCGACAAAGGGAATTTCTTGAAAGACAGTTATAGTAAAGCCTACTTGTTGTGTGAGGGTAAACATATCTGTCAACGAGCGGTGGTAATAATTTTGCAAAACAGGTTGTCCTTCCACGGCAATGTCTTCATAGGTACTTTGAGTAAAGTAATCATCATGGGGAAAAGTAAAGCAAGGATGGTGCATAGAAAAAACAAATATGCCTTTTGCATCAAGCATGTCATATACAGCTTGAAACAAAGGTGCAATATCCACAATGTCCATAAGAGCCATATTTGCAACAGCCTTTGTGAAAGGTCGCTTTGCCTTTAGCCGCATGAGAGCTTCATAATTGGAAGCATCACACACATGAAAGTCAATATTTTGCAGGAAGTTCTCACGACGTTTTTTGGCAAGATCAATCATCTTTGGACTATAATCAAAAGCAACAACTTGAGCACCTTTTTCAGCCATTCTTACAGAAAAATTCCCATTTCCACAAGCAATATCTAAAACATAATCAGTAGGTTGTATGTTGAGAAATTTTTCTGTGTCAGGACGTACCAAATCTCGATGGAAAAAATTTGACTCATCTCCCATGTAATTGTCCCAAA
>CAYJHG010000400.1:0-1681 GCA_964369535.1 uncultured Desulfovibrionaceae bacterium | reverse complement strand
GCATAATCAATAACGGCACATTGCATACCAAGGCAAATGCCAAAAAATGGCACATTCTTTTCTCTGGCATAGCGGCTGGCTTCGATTTTTCCTTCCACACCACGATAACCAAAGCCCCCTGGCACCAACACACCATCACAGCCTTCAAAAACTTTATTAATATTTTTGGCTGTGATTTCTTCGGAATTTACATAGCGTAATTGCACAGTAACATTATTGGCAATACCGGCATGCATAAGAGATTCGTGCAAGCTCTTATATGCTTCTTTTAATTCCACATATTTACCGGCTACAGCAATGGTCACGCTGCCTTTGGGATTATCACAATCGTGAATAAGTTTTTTCCAAGCGGCCAAATCGGCATTGCGAGCCGGTAAGCGCAGCATAATGGCTACTTTTTGGTCAAAACCTTCGGCATAAAATTTTAAGGGCACTTCGTAGATATTTTTCACATCCACCGAAGAAAATACCGCGTCTTGATCCACATTACAAAAAAGGGCGATTTTGCGCTTTAATTCATCATTAATGGGATTTTCACAACGGCAAAGAATGATATCTGGCTGAATGCCTATGGAAAGCAGTTCTTTAACACTGTGTTGGGTAGGTTTTGTTTTGTGCTCCCCTGCTGAAGCCAAATACGGCACAAGGGTTAAGTGAATATTTAAGCAATTATCGCGCCCCAGTTCGGATTTTAACTGGCGTATGGCTTCAAGAAAAGGCAAGCCTTCAATGTCACCCACCGTACCGCCAATTTCAATAATGGCCACATCGGGGGCATCTTTTCCTTCAGACAAAGAGCGCACGGTATTTTTAATTTCATCGGTAATATGCGGAATAACCTGCACGGTACCGCCGTCATAATCACCACGGCGCTCTTTGGCAATAACACGATTATAAATGGCTCCGGAAGTGGTATTATTTTTACGCGACATGGGCACACCAAGATAGCGTTCATAATGCCCCAAGTCTAAGTCTGTTTCGGCCCCATCGTCGGTAACATACACTTCACCGTGCTGAAAAGGATTCATGGTGCCCGGGTCTACGTTAATATAAGGGTCAAGCTTTTGAATGGTGACTGAAAGCCCTCTGCTTTGCAGTAAAACCCCAAGAGAAGCAGCAGCAAGCCCCTTACCCAGTGAAGATAAAACGCCGCCCGTGACAAAGATGTATTTTGTTTTCATGAACCCTTCCTCATTAGAATTACGTTTACACAAAAAAAAACACTGCTACAGAATCTGAATCTTAAGAGTATTTTTTCATACGTCAACAAAGCACAAAACAGATCGCATCTTCTAAGGCCTTATCACGCTTATACATTTTTCGCTGAAAAATTATATACACCAAATCTCTATAAAAAGCTAGCATTAGAAAGCTTGCAGAATTTATTATGTTTGGCAAGAAGAGAAAAGCTTTTATGCGGCCTTTGTGGATAGGTAGCGTGGTTTATGCCCTTTAGGGTACAATTCATGCCTTTCAACAATTGTATTACAAGGTGGGTAACCACCAATTATCCATGCAAGATGCTAATATTATTTGTCATTGCGAGAAAAGAGCGAAGCGAATTGACGTGGCAATCCAGTCTGCACTGCTCCGAAGGAGCTTGTTGCAAACAAATGTATCCGAGCCTTTTAAAAATGCATAAAGCAGCCACCTCTTTACCCAAATCCTCAAGATGGATCAC
>CAYJHG010000399.1:0-1692 GCA_964369535.1 uncultured Desulfovibrionaceae bacterium | reverse complement strand
ATCGTGCTTGGTCACATCTGTTCCGGTGCTGCCAATGCGGCCATGCCCATTTACAACAATGCCAAAATTGTGGCCATGTCTCCTTCTGCCACAACGCCTGTGCTCACAACTTCCGGCAAAAACCCTTATTTCTTCCGTACCATAGCTAATGACAATTCTCAGGCAAATCTTTCTTCTGCCTTTGTGACCGACACCTTAAAGGCACAAAGAATTGCTATTTTGCACGACAATGGTGATTATGGCAAAGGCTATGCCGAAACCAATAAAGTGCTTATCGAAAAAGGTGGCAAAAGCAAAATCGTTCTTTTTGAAGCCATCAATCCTGACGCTGTGGACTACAGCGCCACTGTGCGTAAGCTTAAAAGAGAAAAAGTGGACGCCATCATTTTTGGTGGTTACCATCCAGCCGCTTCTAAGCTTGTGCAGCAAATGTCTCGTGAACGCATCCGCGCACCCTTCATTGGCCCAGATGGTGTAAAAGACGATGCTTTCATCAAAATGGCCGGCAAAAATGCTGAAGGTGTATACGCTTCTTCTTCCAGTAATACCAGCGAATTAGAAATACACAAAAAAGCCCGTGAACAACACGTTGCAACCTACAATGCCGAACCAGGTGCTTTCTTTTACACAGGCTATGCTGCAGCTCAAGCTTTGCTTTATGCTGTAGAAAAAGCCGGCAGCACCGACACAGACAAAGTTATGGAAGTGTTGCGCTCTGAAGCCATCGATACCCCTGCTGGTAAGATTTCTTTCAGCGCCACCGGTGACCCCATTGGTGTGGGTCTTTCCATGTACCAAGTGAAAGACGGTAAATTTGTGGAAACAGAACACAAAATCACCATCGACTAAATAAACCTACTAAGCGGAACTGTTGCAATACACAGTTCCGCTTTTTTGCTTTATACTTTGTTTATTAGAATTTTATGTAATTTTTTCTGCACAAATGCGTGTGCATGAGCTTTATATTTGGACGGAACACATGGACATACAATACTTTATTGAACTTTTTTTTGGCGGACTGACACGAGGAAGTATTTATGCTCTCATTGCCCTAGGATATACCTTAGTATACGGCATCATTGAGCTTATCAACTTTGCCCACGGTGAAATTTACATGATAGGCGCCTTCTCTGCCTTTGTGGTAGCTTCTGCCCTTGGCGTCATGGGTTTTCCTGCTTTGGCCATACTTATCATTGCGGCACTTGTGGCCATTTTGTGGTGTGCTTCTTATGGCTACACTATGGAAAAAGTTGCATATAAACCTTTGCGCGGTGCCCCAAGGTTATCTCCTCTCATTTCTGCCATCGGCATGTCCATTTTTTTACAAAACTATGTTATTTTAGCACAAACATCTGACTTTGTACCCTTTCCCCAATTGTTACCGGACTTTGAATTTCTTTATGCGCTTGATATAATGGGTACCAGTGACTTTATGATTTTGGTTACAAGCACCATTTCCATGGTAGCATTAACACTCTTTATACGTTACACAAAAATGGGTAAAGCCATGCGCGCCACGGCTCAAAACCGCAAAATGGCACTATTACTTGGCATTGACGCCGACCGCATCATCTCTCTTACTTTTATTATCGGGTCTTCATTGGCAGCCGTTGGGGGCGTGCTCATCGCTTCACACATGGGGCAAGTCAACTTTGCCATTGGCTTCTTGGCCGGTATTAAAGCCTTTACCGC
>CAYJHG010000398.1:0-1694 GCA_964369535.1 uncultured Desulfovibrionaceae bacterium | reverse complement strand
TAGCCATGCTTTATGCGCAGACAAGTTTTACCGCCCGCGCCGCACATGATGCCTCCACAGGGCCGCAGGCTGCACTTGCCATGTCACGAGAAATTGCCAACGAAATGGCCAAACTTGAAAACCAACAAGTGCAAGCACCGGAACCAAGCGTTGAAGCACGCGTTGCCGATAATGGCGACGGTAAGGGCAAAGGCAGTTTTGCCAGACAGCAAGACATGCACGAAAAAGAAGAAAAGGAAGAAGAAACCACTAGCGAATCTAGTAATCCAACGGTGGGAAATCTTTTGAATATTAAGGTATAATTATGCTATCCACTTGGGTTATTATTCTTTTTTCGCTTATAGAAGTGCTTTTACTTGTGGCTATTTTTGCCTTTTTCATTCGCTTAAAACGTTCAGAAAATTTGGTGCATAACCTTCAAGCCAACCAAGAACTTTTACTGGCTCGCCTGCAGCACAATGCCGAGCTTGAGCGCGAGCTTGTGGCTTCTTTTGCTAAGCGCCAAGCAGAATTGCGTACCCTTGACCAAAAAATAGAAGAACGCGCCGAAGAATTGCGCAAACTCGTCACCCAAGCCGAAGGCATTACCCGCTCCCCCCAATTTTTACGCGAACTCATTCTCAATCAGCGCAAACGCGGCGCCAGCATCAAACATATTGCCCAAAATGTAGGCTTAACCATTGATGAAGTAGAACTCATCTTAGCCCAAGCCGAAAAGAACTAATATTTTTTTACCACCTCTCCCCATAAAAAATTACATATAAAACCAATACTGTTCTTGCTTTATGTTATACTCTGGCATATCGTATTGAGAGTATTTTTTTGTACAAGGAGTAATATATGAGCCTTTTACTTTCTCGTGACGAAGCCCTGTCTTTACTTGATACACACATTAAAGACCAACACCTTTTACAACACGCTAAGGCTGCCGAAGTGGTACTTGCAGCCCTTGCCGAACATCTTGGCGAAGATGTAGAGCTTTGGTCACGCACAGGGCTTTTGCACGATGTAGACTATGCCCAAACGGCACAAAACCCCGAAAAACACGGACTTGTAGCCTGTGAAATCCTTGCAGACAAATTACCAGAAGAAGCCTTGCAAGCCATACGCGCCCACAATGGCGAAATGACAGGCAACACTCCCAGCACAAAATTAGACTATGCTTTGCGCTGTGGCGAAACGGTCACAGGTCTTGTGGTCACAGCCGCCCTTGTGCGCCCCACAGGCATCACCGGCATGGAAGCCAAAAGCCTTAAAAAGAAAATGAAGGACAAAGCCTTTGCCGCCAGTGTTAGTCGCGAAAACATTCGACAGTGCAGCGAACTTGGCCTTGAACTTGACGCATTTTTGCAATTGGCCATTAAGTCTATGGAAGCCCAAGCCAAAGAATTGCACATACCCACCGGAGGATAATATGCTCCCTTTTACCAATAGCCCTAAAGATATTTGCCAGCTAGGCCCTACGAAAATTGATTCTCCCTTGCCCTATAAAACATGGGCACCTGACGATACCTTGCCCATTTTGATAGATTCAAATTTATGCGAAGAAGTTAGCGATCCTATCTGCTTGGAGTTTGAGGCCGCAGGACCTAGGCAAAAGCTTTATTTTGACCCCACACGCGCTAAATGCGCCATTGTCACTTGCGGTGGTTTGTGCCCCGGCATTAACGATGTCATACGCGCCATTGTTATGG
>CAYJHG010000397.1:0-1695 GCA_964369535.1 uncultured Desulfovibrionaceae bacterium | reverse complement strand
CCTTCATTGCTGGCAAAGCTTGTCCAAAGCACCACATTGGCCGTTTTTCGCCCCACGCCCGGCAAACGCATAAGGCCTTGCATGTCTTGCGGAACTTCACCGGCACAATGTTCCATAACATGTTTGGCAGCAGCTATGATATTTTTGGCCTTAGTATTATAAAGACCCAAGGTGCGGATGCTTTCGCGCACATCATCAAGGGAAGCAGTGGCCAAAGATGCAGCATCTGGCCAACGTGTGAACAATGCGGGAGTAACCCTGTTGACGTATTCGTCCTTACATTGGGCTGAAAGCACCACCGCCACCACCAATTGCCAAGGTGTTTCGGCAAAAAGATGTGTGGCTGGTTTAGGATATTTTTGTTTTAAAGCTTCTTGCACTTGCAAGGCTCTTTTTTGTATATTTTGCATGTATTGTGTCTATCTAAAATACAAGCTATATGCAATGCTAGCCAAAGAGTATTTGGTATTTTTTATAACACTAATATTTTAAGGAAAACCTATGTACCTAGTATATACTACATTTCCCACCATGCAAGAGGCTGAAACTGTAGCCCAGCATTTGGTGGAGCAAAAGTTGGCAGCTTGTGCAAATATTTTACCGCATATGCATTCTATATATCATTGGCAGGGAAAATTAGAAAAAACCCAAGAATGCTTGTGCTTTTTTAAAACCACAAAGGAAGGTTTTTTGCCACTACAAGAAGCTCTTGAAGCAGCTCATAGTTATGAAGTTCCTTGCATTGTGGCCTTGCCCATTGCCGAAGTTTCACAAGCGTATGGCCTTTGGCTGCAAGAGCATGTGGCAGATTGCAAACAAAAGCGCCCCTTGTAGCATATACAAAGAGGCGCTTTAGACGGGAGAGGCCGGCGCACACAATGTGCGAAAACCTTTGTGACGGCAAAGGCCTGCCAAACTCCAATAGGCTGTACCTAAAATATATAAACGGCACAAAGCTAAAAAACTTTAGAGAATTTTATTTCTTTTTACTTTGTTGTTGCGCCTTCAAATATTCCTTGGCATTTTTATCGCCATTTTTGGCCGCAAGCTTATACCATTTTTCAGCTTCTGCAATATTACGCTCCACACCATTGCCTTGTTCATACATGTACCCAAGGCTGAATTGGGCAGCCGCGTCATTTTGTTCAGCAGCCAAACGATACCATTTCACAGCATCGGCATAGTTTTGCGCCACTCCGCGTCCTTCTTCATACATAAAGCCCAAATTATATTGTGCCGGCGCATAGCCTTGATTGGCAGATTTTACATAGAATTCCAAAGCTTTTTTATAGTCTTGCGCATAACCACGCCCTTCTAAATACATGAAGCCAAGGTTGTTTTCGGCCATGGCATGCCCTTGTTCTGCCGCCTTTTGGAACCAATGCACAGCCCTTGTATCGCTTTGTTCTGTGCCTTTGGCATTCAAATACATCCAACCAAGGGAATATTGGGCTTCGGCAAGGCCTTGTTCTGCGGCCTTGGTATACCATGTAAGAGCTTCTTTTTCATTTTTTTTCACGCCGCGGCCCATGGCATACATATAGCCCAAATTATATTGTGCCACAGCATGGCCCCCCTCGGAAGCTTTTTTGAACCATTTTATGGCCGAAGGATAATCTTTTTTGGTGCCACTACCTGCTGCCAAAGCACCGCCAAAGCTGTTTTGCGCACTCACATCACCGGCCTTGGCCGCTT
>CAYJHG010000396.1:0-1698 GCA_964369535.1 uncultured Desulfovibrionaceae bacterium | reverse complement strand
ATGAAGGCGATTTTAGCATAGACAGTATTGTGGATAAAAATGGCAATGCCGTTAATAATAAAGACTTGGAAGTGCGCTTGCAAACTCTGCAGCTTGATGAGGGATATTGGTTGGATACCGGAATAATTACTTAATCCGCTCTTCCAAAGGGTGCAATCTACAGAGTCAGATTACTTTTTGTTCGTCGCATGGGCCATAAGAGCCCTATGCTTCCTCAAAAAAATCTTCCTTGTATCTTACACATTTTGAAAAATTTGCCTCAAGAATAAAAATTTGCAACAAGCCATTACATAAAAAGCTAGCAGTAGCGCATAGCATTTTTTGGAGAATATACATGCACTTAGAAGATCAGAAATTGGCCGAACAATGCCAAAAATTACAGCAAAACACCGCAAAATCTTTGCAATGGCTTCAGAAAAACAAAGAACACATTGGCAAAGAATACGATGCTCTGCATGCAGAATTACGCCGCAATATGCGCGCTTTTCATAAATGCGAAGTGGCTGCCAAGCGTAAAATGTGTGTGGGTGTTTTTGGGCCAAGTCAATCGGGCAAGTCTTATCTTATATCCACCCTTGCCAGAGACAGCGAAGGCAAACTCTTTGCAAATTTTGACGGTGAACAGCGTAATTTCATTACAGAAATAAACCCTGAAGGCGGCAAAGAATCCACAGGTCTTGTCACACGTTTTACCACCACTGCCCCCACAAATTTACCCGAAGGGTATCCCATACGCTTACGCCTTTTAACAGAATGCGACGTGGTGCGCGTGCTTGCCAATACCTATTATGCCGACTGCGAACACAAAGAAGCCCCCGACCAAGACGCGCTCTTACAAGACATGAAAGCTCTTGATGCCTTATACAATGCCCAAAAAGAACCTGAAATAGAAAGCGATGATGTGGAAGAATTACGCGAATATATCAACCGCAATTTTGCTTCGCGCCCAAGGGCACAGCTTTTACAAAGGGCCTATTGGCAAAGAGCTGTGAAGCTTGCCCCAGGTCTTGACCTACAAGGCCGCGCCAAACTCTTTGCACTCATTTGGGATAAAGTCCAAGCATTTACTGAACTTTACATAAAATTGTGCAGCGCGCTGCAACAACTTGGTAATCCTGAAGAAGCCCACTGCGCCATTGAAGCCCTCATTCCGCGCGAACAAAGTATTATTGACGTGGCATTGCTTAAAAATTTAGAAGCTGACAGCAACAATACAGCAGACACCCTTACTATTATTGGCAAAGATGGCCTGAGCGCCAAATTGTCACGCGCTATAATTACAGCCTTAACCGCCGAAATAACCATCTATATGCGCGAAAAGCCTGACGATTTTTTTGACCATACTGATTTATTAGATTTTCCCGGCTATCGCTCACGTTTAAAGCTAGAAGACATTCGCCGTGAATTACAGCGCGAAGGCACCTTAGAAAAACTTTTTCTGCGCGGTAAGGTGGCTTATCTCTTTGAGCGCTATTGCGCCGAAAAAGAATTGACCAGCATGCTTTTGTGCATAGGGCCGGGCAATCAAGACGTACAAGAATTGCCCCGTGCCGTACAGCATTGGATTGCCTCCACCCATGGTGATACTCCGGCCAGAAGAGCTGTCACCTCAGCCCACACAGGCCCTGCCCTTTTCTTTGTGCTCACCAAAATGGATGTGGAATTTGAAGAAAAAGAAGGTGCCATTTCTGTGGAAGG
>CAYJHG010000395.1:0-1699 GCA_964369535.1 uncultured Desulfovibrionaceae bacterium | reverse complement strand
TTTGGCCGGTGTGACCATTCTTTGCTATATCAAGCTTGCTCTTGATTTATACAAAGTAGGTGACAAGCTTATGGGTCACATTGCTGTTGTTGAAGTTATTGTTCTTACATTGGCAGCTTCTGGTCTTGTGGCTGGAGGACATTAATAAACTGCAATAATTTGTAAGTGTTATTTACTGTAATACATAATAAAAAACGCTCCCCGGCATCAAGTTGACATTGGGGAGCGTTTTTTTGTGCACACAAACAAAATTTATTGCGTAAAATTTTTGGATTTTTCAAGAATAAGCTTAACCAAAGCGTCGGAAACCAAACTATTGGCATAGGCTGTGGGATGACTGTCTACAGCAGGCCGCAAAACATATTTACTGTCTTTTTTGTTATGCTCTAAGGCATATTCAGGCAACCAAGGTTCTGCATCAATCAAAGTAATATTTTTAGGTAAATCTGCAAGCATTTCCATGGCGCCGGGCGGCCAAGCCACCACGGTAAAGCTACTTTCAGGAAATTTTTGGAGTATTTCTTTTTGCATGGACTCAATGAGCGCATAAGTCAAATCTACCCTATCTTTTTCATTTCCCATGGGCGAAAACATTGCCTTGAGCGGCACATCGATTTTTTTGAAAAGATAGCTTCGTTTTACCCATTTCTCTAGGCTTTCATTTGAGCCAAAAAGCTTTTGGGGTTCATTATCGCCCTTACGCACAGCTACGCCATTTTCCAGAACATAGCGTGGCCCTAAAACAACGCGCCTTTGGTGGTCTTCTATAATGGTATAAAAGAAAATCACATGCTCATATTTCTGCAAAAGCTGCATATTTTCTTGTAAATTTGCAAAAACCGAATTAGCCCCAAAGCCGGACTTGCCAAAATTAAACACCTGATATTGCGCACCTAATTTTTCCCCCACTTGCCAAGGAAATGTTTGTGCATCATTTAATCCATCTCCAAAAGTAAAGGAGCAGCCCAAAAAAGCTATGGCAATTTTGGCATCCGCATGTGTGGGAGTAACACGAAGGCCTGCATCATTTATACTATATACCACATCGTACAAGACTTCTGAACCATTAATAAGACGCCGTGCCCTTACCTCGAAAGGTTCATTATCTTTCAAATATGCGCTAAGTGGCTTAACAGTTTCATTATCAGTATTATTTACGGTGTGCTCAAAGTGATTATCGTTTTTACTCAAAGCAACAAAGTAATATCCTTCCATCAAAGCAATAGGAAAAAACAAAGAAAACAATACAATATATACATATTTCATGAATATATTCTGCGCAGCCCATGCCATAGCCACAGCTATAATGCTGCCTAACATAAGCACAAGTAATATTTGAGCTTTAAAAAAAGGTACAGCAAGCACAATAGCACAAGCAAAAGCTGCTAACAAAGCAAATAAATATCCTTTACGCATAATTACACCAATTCCCTGTAAACAAAAAAATCACTTATAAAAGTGAGCAACAGTACAAAATTAATAGTGAACCTGCAAGATATATGTTGGCTAAGATAAGCGGCCTTTATGTGTCAATACTAGATAGTGTCGTCAAATGCGCCTTTTTACATATCTCTGCGTCAGATTTCGCTTATTTTTTCGGTCAAGTATGAGAAGAATACACTCCCTCAAAATAAGTTCATCTTCCTTGATATACGCAAAAATTCGCTATTTGACGACACTATCTAAGAATCCTGCACAA
>CAYJHG010000394.1:0-1701 GCA_964369535.1 uncultured Desulfovibrionaceae bacterium | reverse complement strand
TAGCTTTTGCGGGCTTCTTAATTCCGTATATTTTCTGCTATAATCCCGGTTTGCTCATGATCGGTGCCACAGGAGGCCAAGTGGTCTTTTATGTTATCACGGCAGCTTTTGGCATTATGTCTTTGTCATTTGCCAATGTGGGATATTGGTTACGTAATCTGTATATTTGGGAGCGTTTATTGCTTGCCGGTGCAGCCATTGCTTTGATTATTCCTGATTTGCTAACTGATATTTGCGGAGCTGTTGTGCTGGTTTTTGTATATGCTTTGCAAAAAATGATGCCTAAGGATCCTAAAAAACCTATGGAAGCTACAACCTAAATAGCTTTAAACTTTATTCTGAAAAAGGGGAATATGCTACATATTCTCCTTTTTTTGCGTATTAAGCTATTGACAAAATGACATTTTGATAATAGTATCCATTAAGAGATGGAGGAAATATGAGCCAAACTCGTATGACAAGACAACGTGCCGTCATTTTGGAAGAATTGCGCAAGACGGACACGCATCCCACAGCGGATGAGATTTATGGAATGGTTCGCGAGTTTTTACCGCGTATTAGCTTGGGAACTGTGTACAGGAATTTGGATTTTTTGGCTGAAACAGGTGAAATTTTAAGACTTGAATCAGCTGGTACCATTATGCGTTTTGACGGTGATACCTCTTGGCATCAGCATGTGCGTTGCATTCATTGCGGTAAAGTGGGTGATATAATGCAGCCACAGCAAACACCTGATATTAAAGGATTGCAAGTGAAGGGTTTTGTCCTTACTGCTGCGCGTATTGAGTATGACGGTGTGTGTGAGCATTGCGCTCAAAGCGTACAATAAGCTTTTTTTATAATAATTATACATGCTCGAAGGAACTTGGTGCCGTCGAGCATTTTTTTTGTGAAAAAGAAAAAGCCTTTGCACAATGAATTTGCATGAGTTTTATTTCTTTGTAAATGTCCAAACGCCTTCCCAATTTTCCGGTGCTTCATCAAGAAGTTGTTCACTGCGTTCTGCATACAGAGTGTAAAGTATGCTGTCAGGAAAAGCGTTGTGTAATTTGGCAAAGCCTTCTTTGGCTGTTGCAAAATCACCTTGGGTATAGGCTTCTTTCGCTTGCAAGAAGTCTTGAATTTCCGCATGTCTGCTTTCGGCTTCTTCTTGAGGAATGGGGGCGCAGATTTCCACAGGCTCTTTTTTGCCTTTAACGCGTATGGCGTCTAGGGGGAGAAAATAAGGTATTTCTTCAGGAGGAAGACCGTCTTCACCTTGAGCAAATGCTTTGCAATAATCGGCTGTTATCTGGCTTGTAACTACGCCAAAGCCATAAACGGGGCACAGACCTTCAAGGCGCGAGGCTAAGTTTACGGTGTCGCCTATGCAAGTGTAGTCTAAAAGCTCGGCACTGCCCATGTTGCCCACATAAACTTTGCCTGTGTGTACGCCGGCACCCATTCTAATGGTAATATTTAAGTCTTCTTGCAATTCTTTATTCAATTCTATAAGGGCTTCTTGCATGAGCATGGCACTGCGGATAGCACACAGCTCATGGCGGGGAACGTCTAGCGGTGCATTCCAAAAAGCCATAATGGCATCACCAATAAATTTATCTAATGTTCCACTATTATTGCGAATAATAGATGTCATGGGCGTAAAGTATCTGTTCAGCGCTCCCACAACTTGATCCGGAGAGAGACCTTCGGACATGGTGG
>CAYJHG010000393.1:0-1710 GCA_964369535.1 uncultured Desulfovibrionaceae bacterium | reverse complement strand
TAGAAGAAACAAAGAAGAACATGGGCATAAAGGGTGAATACCAAAGTGGATGCACTTTGCCGGGTGCTATAAGAAAGAGTGCGGCCAATGAAGATTGGTGCAATGTAGACAAACATACCCCAAAGATAGTAAGAATAATAGTAAACTTAATAATAAGATTACGCCATTTTACCACCCAAGGGAATTTTGCCGCCAACCACTCTAAAGGTGCTACGGCAAATTCAATCATAAGCACCGTCACATAGGTTGCCACACATAGACCCACTTCAAAAAGTACCGATGTGGTACCCGGGAAGAAAAACATATAGGGCAAACGCAATGGGTGACCAAGGTCATACAATAAGGCCACAACCACAAAGCTATAGCCTAAAAAGGCTGTGGTAATGGCCGGACGCACTGCAGAGTGCAGATGTTTAAGACCAAGGATATAACAAGCAACTGTGGTAAAATAACCACCGGCTGCCAAGGCTACACCGCATAAAAGGTCAAAACCAATCCAAATACCCCAAGGGTTATTGTCATCCAAATTGGTAATGGAGCCAATGCCTTGAGTAAAGCGAATAAAGGTTAAAACCAAACCAACGATGAGTATTACAGCCGTTAATTGGTTTCCGGGGCGACGCAAGGAAAATTCGCCCATATTCATCATTTTATCCGCGGTGGGGATTACAATATTGCCATGCATACTACGCTCCCTCCCCATGGTTACAGCAACCGCCGCCATGCGATTTTTTGTGTGCATCGCAAAGGGCTTGCTTTACCTTTTCGGCCACTTCTGGGCCTTGTTCTTCTTCTATTTTGGCCACAGCGGCTTGCATATCTTCATGCATTTTAGCAATCATTTCTTTTTGGGCAGCCTTTTCTTTGGCTTCCTTAAGCTTGGTCACGCCATAGGCCCCGGCAAAGAGTACAGGCCAAAAACCAATAATCATGGGCACAGAACCAAGGGCACCTGAGGTGAGTTCACCCATGGGGCGATTACCAAGATGCGTATTTTGCCCAAGAGCATCAGGAGCCACACCGGAAAGGGTCATCCAAGCGGTTCCTCCGGCATCGTGTTCACCATAAAGATAATCCACATAGCGCTCAGGATTTTTTTCAATACGATTGCGGGCAATTTTTATAAGGTCAGAACGCTTGCCAAAGGTCAAAGCGTCCATGGGGCACTTTTCCACGCAACCTGGAAGCTCACCCTTTAACAAACGTGGACGACAAAACGTACACTTTAGAACTAAGGGGTCATAAGCTTCTTCGTATTGGAAACCTGGCACATAGAAGGGGCAAGCTATCATGCAATAACGACAACCAACACATTGGTCACCTTTATAACTCACACTGCCGTCTTCTTCTTTTGCAAAACACTTGGCAAAGCAAGCCGAAGCGCAAGCAGGATCATTACAATGCAAACACTGCAACTTACGGTACACATCTTTGTTTTCTACCTTATATTGATTGACAACAGTCCACGCAGCAGCCGTGGTGCGGCGCCTTTTGTGAGTAACTGTCAAATCGTCAAAGGATTTTTCAGGCATGGGTAAATTGTTAACAGCTTGACAAGCTTTTTCACACTGACGACAACCAATACAACGGGTTGTATCGTGCAACACGCCAAAACTGTTTGGATAATATGGGTAAGCGACAGCACCGGCAGCATGAGCAACCTTTGCAGTACCAAGAGCAGAGGTCACACCAGCACTTCCCAAAAATGTA
>CAYJHG010000392.1:0-1711 GCA_964369535.1 uncultured Desulfovibrionaceae bacterium | reverse complement strand
CCTTGCGTAAAATGCGCTTTTGGGGCAAATGTAGATAACCATCTTGACCACCGCTTTGCGGTGCTTACTTGTCTTTGACGCGCAGGGAATTTGCTTTGGTGAATTTCGCACGGTGTCATGACATTTTATTAAGCCTGCTAGTTTAGAAAAAGGAGTTTGACATGGCCAAATCACATCTAGGAACACAGCATGATAATGATATCTTGTTGGATGAAGATGTGCGTGAGCCGCGTCGGTACAGAGTGTTTTTGCATAATGATGATTACACAAGCATGGAATTTGTAGTGCTTGTGCTCATGAAAATTTTTCGCAAAAGTACAGAAGAAGCTACGCGTATTATGCTTGCAGTGCATGAACAAGGTGTTGGCCTTTGCGGTATTTATACCCACGAAATAGCTGAAACAAAGGTTATTTTGGTGCGAAATCTTGCACGAGAGGCCGGTTTTCCTTTGCGCTGCACATTGGAAGTAGCAGAATAGCACTACTTGGTTTAGAAAGTTTGATTAAAGGCTGTTATGCATTTGTTTAGTAATAACAAATTAACGTATATATTAATTTTTTGAGAAAAGCTCAAGATGGAGGCTTTTATGTTTGGCAGACATTTACAAAAGGTTCTGCACTTTGCCTTACAAGATGTTCAAAAGCGTCGGCATGAATTTTTGACTTTAGAACATTTGCTTTTTGCCATGACCACACAGGCACAAGGACGTATGCTTTTGGAAGGTTGTGGTGCAAGTCCCGCCATATTGCGAGAACAATTGGAAGGTTTTTTTTCCATATATATAGACTTGCGCGATGAAAACGACACGGGTGAAGTTTTGCAAACAGAAGGGGTGCAACGCGTGCTTGAAAATGCTTTGCGTCAAATCCGTTCTGCAGGACGGGAGCTTGTGGAAATTGGTGATGTGCTCGCTGCCCTTATGGAAGAAGAAGACACATATGCCAATCACTATTTAAAAAAGCAAGGCGTAACCCGCCAACAAGTGCTTGAATATATTTCGCATGGTGGGCATGGTACCGGTTCGCAGGGTGTGGTTGATGATACAACAGGGCAAGAGCAAGATCCCTTGGATCGCTATGCCGTTGAGCTCACAGCCAAAGCCATGCGCGATGAAATTGACCCTCTCATAGGGCGTGAGGCCGAGCTTGATCGCACGGTGGAAGTGTTGTGCCGCCGGCGCAAAAATAATCCCTTATATGTGGGTGAGCCTGGAGTTGGTAAAACTGCCATGGCTGAAGGCCTTGCCTTGCGCATTGCCGAGGGGCGCGTGCCCGATGCTTTTAAAAAGTCGCGTATTTTTGCTTTGGATATGGGCGGTTTATTGGCCGGAGCCAGGTACAGAGGCGACTTTGAAAATCGCTTAAAGGGCGTGATTGCTTCCTTGCGTAAAATTCCCGATGCCATTTTATTTATTGATGAAATACATACTATTGTGGGGGCTGGTTCCACGTCTGGCGGCGCCATGGACGCTTCTAATTTATTAAAACCTGTGCTTGCCAGCGGTGAAATCCGTTGCATGGGTTCCACCACGCACGAAGAATTTCGCAACCATTTAGAAAAAGATCGCGCCCTTTCGCGCCGTTTTCAACGCATTGATGTGCGCGAGCCTTCCCTTGAGGAATGCTTGGCCATTTTGCAAGGCGTGCAAGGCTACTATGCAACGCACCATAATGTAACATATTCTCCTACAACGCTTAAGGCTTGTGTGGA
>CAYJHG010000391.1:0-1718 GCA_964369535.1 uncultured Desulfovibrionaceae bacterium | reverse complement strand
AATATATGAAAATAACAAAATTTGACGTTGTTGAACATTTAGATAACGAAGAAGTTATTGCCGAATACTTAGCCGCTGCCATAGAAGATAACAACCCAGATATGTTTCTCATGGCTCTATCTGACGTAGCAAAGGCTCGTGGCATGGCACAGCTTGCTAAGGACACAGGTTTAAGCCGTGAAAGTTTATATAAAACACTTTCTCCAGGTGCAAAGCCACGTTTTGAAACCATTATGAAAATAACCAAAGCCCTTGGTGTACCTTTTACACCTGTGGCACAAAATAGTTAATTACACACATTACAATATAGCAGCATTATTCTAGCACCCCATGTAAGGTCATTGCCGCTTGGCGTTCAGCATGGGGGCAGAGGTGGGCGTAGCGTTGGGTCATTTCTAGGGTTTTATGTCCAAGTAGTTTGCCTATGGTGTAGAGCGGTGTTCCTGCTTTGGCATGCCAGCTTGCAAAGGTATGTCTTAGGGTGTGAAATACTACCCTATCTCGTCTATCTTCCCGACCTTCATTAAAGCCAAGGGTTTTAACTGTGCGCTCAAATGAGTTTGACACTTCGCTACCGCTGAACAAGCGTTCATCCGCTGGGGGAAGTGGGCTTTTTTCAGCATAGCGTTCTTTGAGCATCATCTCAATTTCTGGTGTCATGTAGGCATGGCGATTATTTTTGTTCTTGGTATCTTTAAGAAATATGGTCTTTTCATCAAAGTTAATACTGCTCCATTGCAAGGCGAGGATTTCACCAACACGAAGTCCAGCAAAAAGACTTAGTAATGCCATATCATGAGTTTTCTTGCTCCGCTCTGCCAAGGCCGCAAGCAGGGTTTTAGCTTCATCCACGGTTAAAAAGCGTTGCCTTGCATCGTCACTACGGGGCTTTTTGATTAGACGTACTGGGTTTTGCAAATTATTATCTATGCGAGAAATTGCATAGGAAAATACTTGACTCACAAGATTAAGGGTATGTTTTTTAGTGCCATTGCTTAAAGGCTTTTTAGTGCGTACTGATTTTTGTTCATTCAAAAAAGCAAAAAAATTATCCATAACACGAGCATCAATGGCATAAATGGACATATCGCCAAAAAAGGGAGCTACATAATTTAGCATCAGTCCTTTTTCATTGCGTAGCGAAGCCTCACTCTTGCCTTTTGCTTGTTCATGTGCTAGGTAACCGCCATGGAAAACACCTTGCAAGGTGAGGGAAGCGGCTTTTTCTTGCTCCGCTTTGATGGATTTATTTTGGTCGATATTGCTTTGGCGTAGCTCTTTTAAAGTTTGGGGACCAGTTCCATTGCGTTGGTTTTCGCGCAGGGTAAGCATAATTTTTTCGCAATCTTCTTGCTTTACGCCATCACTAGACCAACCGACACCCTCAGTTATACTTTTGCCGTGCAATCTGTATGCAAGGGAATAATATCTGTCAGGACGTTTGCCATGCTTACGGCTTTCATGCTCTTTATAGCGAATGCCCTTGCTTGCTTTTTTCCATACTGTGGCCATTTTACCCTCCAAAAGTAGTACAACTATAGTACAACTTTTGCCGCTGAAACAGCAGTATAATGCATTATCTTACATGAGGGACAATAATCATAACATGGGGAAAAGTCAAGAAAAAATTATAAAAGATGATTGAACGTGACTGAGCATTTTAATTCTCCTAAGCTGTAGGCCCCAGGTTCGATTCCTGGCGGGCGCACCATTAAAAT
>CAYJHG010000390.1:0-1729 GCA_964369535.1 uncultured Desulfovibrionaceae bacterium | reverse complement strand
CCTTCTTGCTGTTGGCCTTGCTTTTGCCCTTGGCCGCTGGAAATAGCAGAAGCCCCCTCATTTTCTGAGGTGGCAGCAATGGGGCTAGGGGCATAATTAGGCGTACTGTTTAAGTAATCTTCCCAAGAGCCTTGCCCTGCATATTGCATAATTCCTTCCACAGCCATACATATTCCTCACAATTTTTTTAAGCGGGAACTTAAAGATTAATGCCGGAATGGGCATTTGTCAATATTTGGTGAAATATAGCTTAAATGGCGTGTTTTGGGAAAGACTGGGGGAAGCTCTTTCAGATAAAGAGCTTCCCCCATAAATATATTATGCCAAAGCTTTTTTAAAGCTTTCAGCCGCATTGCGGATAACGCCTTCGTCCACGCAGAAGGCTAAGCGGAAATAGCCCTTGCAACCAAAGCCTGTGCCGGGAACAGCCAGTATTCTTTGTTCTTGGAGCTTTGCCACAAAGGCCACATCGTCACCACCGGGTGCTTTAGGGAAGAAATAGAAAGCCCCTTCCGGCATTTGATATTCATATCCTGCACTATCAAGCACTTCGCCCATGGCTTTGCGGCGCGCAGCATAAATGTCCACATCTACTTGCGAGCCTAAGGCTGCGGCCATAAGGTGTTGCCCCACCACAGGTGGGTTCACATAACCAAGAATGCGGTTTGTGAGGATAAGCCCATTCATGAGCAAGCCGGCTTCTTCTAAAAGGGGAGAAATCATCACATAGCCAAGTCTTTCTCCGGGTAGGGAAAGGTTTTTAGAAAAGGAAGAAATGGCCACAGCATAAGGATACAGCGGCAATACCGAAGGCACGTCTACGCCGTCATAGGCAAGGAAGCGATAAGGCTCATCAGAAATGAGCCAAATGGGCTTGCCGTATTTTTTTGAGCAAGCTTCAAGCACGCTCACAATGCCTTGTAATTCTTCTTTGCTATATACTTTGCCTGTGGGATTGTTGGGGGAATTTACTATAAGTGCGCGTGTTTTTTTGCTAATAGCAGCTTCAAGCGCTTGCAAGTCTGGCGCAAAGGTGCCTTCCTTGGTGGGAACAGCCTTAAACGTGGCATTGTGATTGGCGGCATAGAAACCGTATTCCACAAAGTAAGGAGCAAGGGCTAGCACTTCATCGTCAATATCAAGCACAGCGCGGAAAAAAGCATTAATGCCTCCGGCAGCACCGCAACTTAAAAGCACATGGTCGGCAGTAAGGTTAACGCCTTGTTCTTTTGAAAGATGCGCTGCCAATTGTTCTCTGGCCCAAGGGTAGCCGCCGTTAGACATATAACCAAAAGAAAAAGGTTCTGATGCTTTTTCAGCCAAGTCACGCAAGCCTTTGGCCACAGCGGCAGGCGGGGGAAGGTCTGGATTGCCTAAGCTAAAATCATAAACATTTTCCGCGCCATACTGAGCTTTTAGTTGAGCTCCTGCTTCAAACATGCGTCTGATCCAAGATGCGTTTTCCATATAGCCGGCCACGCGCTGTGATAGAATAGACATGTACACTCCTTTTTATGGCCTACATCCAAGTAGTTGCCATTTTGCTATTGTTGGTTTATTTAAAAAACAACATGCCAAAAAATGCGCTCGATGGCAAAGGTTCATTGTGGAACCTTATGCGAAAAATAGAGTCTGGTTTTTTCTGGTTCTTTTAATGTAATAAAGAGATTACAGTGCTTTTATATGCACAAAACTTTTTAATTATATTTTTTTGATGTTTTTTGGAGGA
>CAYJHG010000389.1:0-1735 GCA_964369535.1 uncultured Desulfovibrionaceae bacterium | reverse complement strand
GGTATCTTTTCAGTCCATTATTTAGTCAATGCCCATGGCTTTGGCAGCCTTCTGTGCCGCCTTTTTCAATTTGTTTATGGGGCTGGTAGGTGGGTCATGCTGCTCAAATTCGCGCAATAACTCTTCTTGTTTTTCACTAATGCGCGTGGGTATAGCCACCTTCACTTCTATAAGCAAGTCGCCGCGGCGGTTTTCATGCCCAAGAAATGGCATTCCCTCACCCCTAATGCGTAGCACCGTGCCGCACTGTGTTCCTTTTGGAATTTCAAGGCTTACGCTATCATGAAGCGAAGGCACTTCAAGCTTGTGCCCCAATATGGCTTGCACCACGCTGATTTCTTGTGTGTAAATAATATTTTGTCCGTCGCGTCTAAAAACTTTATCATGTTCGACGCTTATAACAACATATAAATCACCGGGAGGGCCACCATTACTGCCCATTTCCCCTTCACCACGCACGCGCAAGCGCGTACCATTGTCTACACCGGCAGGAATACGCACAGCAAGTTCGCGTGTTTCGGTAATGATGCCTTGCCCCTTGCAACGTGCGCAAGGGTTTGTAATGATTTGGCCTTCACCACGACAAATGGGGCAAGGAGTAGAAATTTGGAAAAAACCCTGAGAACGGCGCACATTGCCGGAACCACCGCAGTGGCGGCAAGTTTCTGGCTGTGAGCCAGGTGCAGCTCCAGAACCGTCGCAGTCAGGGCAAAGTTTGCGCTTTGGCAGCTTGAGGGTGATTTCATCACCGCTGGCTGCTTGCGCAAAAGAAATATTTAAGTTGTAGCGCAAGTCCGCGCCGGCCATAGGGCGATGTGCTCCGCCGGTGCTGAAACCAAAAAGGTCACCAAAAATATCACTGAAATGTGAAAATACATCATCAGCGCTGCCAAATCCACCAGGGTTAAAGCCATCGGTATGGCCAAATCTGTCATAACGCGCACGACGTTCTTTGTCGCGCAAAACGTCATAAGCCTCTGCAGCAGCTTTAAATTTCTCTTCAGCATCAGGATTGTCTGGGTTGCGATCCGGATGATGCTTCATAGCCAGCCTACGATAGGCTTTTTTGATCTCCTCATCAGAAGCGTCTCGCGCCACTTCCAATGTTTCATAATAATCTACTTTTGTTCGACTCATGGGCAATACTTTTGGATTTGGGGTAATACCCCAAGTTAAAATAGCAAAGGCCGGTTCCCCGGCCTTTTATCAAATAGATATCCTGCAAAGGACATGTTTTAATGGCTCAATACCTACTCTGCATTTGCTTGAGGATTAATCTCCTCACTCTCAATAGCATCTTCAGTAGCAACAAAGTCTTCCGTTGCAAGAGGGTTATAATAAGACATGTCCTCAGGCAAAATCTTTCCGGCAGCAATCTCACGCAAGGCAGTAACAACTTCCTTATTGCGCGTACTCACAAGCCCCTCATACCCCTCACGGTATTGATAAACACGCTTAATAGCCATTTGCACAAGCAAAAAGCGATTGTCCACACGTTCCTGACAGTCTTCCACGGTAATTCGTGCCATGGGAAAATCTCCATCAATAGTTAAATAATAGTACCTTTTTGCACTTTGTCCAGAAGCAATAAAACATTTTTGTCAAAATATCACATACCCAGAAATGACATGAAAGAACTTGACCTCAGCGCAAAAGAAGCTTAACGCCACATGGTGTTGGCATAAGTTGTGTAACTTAATTAGGGTAAAAAACTTTGTCAACTCTTTTTTTGCGG
>CAYJHG010000388.1:0-1737 GCA_964369535.1 uncultured Desulfovibrionaceae bacterium | reverse complement strand
AGAAACAAAGAGATTACACGATCAAGTTTTTGGAGAAGATGTAAAAGATGTAAATGGAAAAACTGTACATAAAGATGGACTAAAAGATAAACTTGATTCAAGTTATAAAATATTAGAGAATAAAATTTCTATATTAAATGAAGAACTTGAAACATTAGAAAAAAACATCTACGAAAAATATGATACGTTTATAAGTGAAAGCGTTGAAAAAAGAGAAACTCTTATTTCTGAAATTAGAAGTTATCTTCCAGATGCTGTTACAGCAGGTCTTGCAGGAGCATATGCAGCAAAAAGAAAACTCGAAACGGCTGAAATGGAAAATTCATATTTACAATTTCGCTGGATTGTAGGAATTATGGTTGTGATTGCGTTAATTCCATTTGGTATATACTGGTACTGGCTCAATGGTGGAAAAACCATTGACGATATAATACAAATTGCACCGAATACATTGTCTATAATTATTCCGTTTTATGCCCCTTTGCTATGGATAGGTCTTCATATAAATAAAAAAATAAATTTATCTAAAAAACTTGTCGAAGAATATGCCTACAAGGAAGCTGTGTGCAAAACTATAACAGGAATGAATGAACAAATTCAAATAATTGACAATTCTGATACTAAGCAAGAGTTACATAAAAACCTTATTGACTTAATTATAACAGCAAGTGCGGACAATCCCGGTAAACATATTAAAGGTTACGACCGCTCAGACAATCCACTTACCGAACTCACTGCTAATATTACAGCCTTGAAAAAATATGTCACCAAAAATCCGCAAGCTATAAAAGCACTGCAAACAGCCATTGGAAATACGGAAAATCAACAAACTCCTTCACCGAACAAAGAATCTGTATAAATATTCAGGATAATCGATGATAAAAAAAATAAAAAAATGGGAACCAGATGACTTTGAGCTAGAAATGAACACAGTATGGTCATTTCCAAAGCGTGGTGACTGGGCAACGCATGATGCCAAGTGGCGGGGGAATTGGTCGCCATATATTCCACGAAATCTCATGCTGAGGTACTCCAAAGAGGGCGATCTTGTGCTTGACCAATTTGCAGGGGGAGGAACAACGCTCGTTGAGGCAAAATTGCTCAATAGAAATATTATTGGCGTTGACGTAAACCCCAATGCTCTTGAACGCTGTGCTGAAAAAATCAGCTTTGAAAGAGATAACTGCGGCAATGTTGAGCTACACAAAGGCGATGCCAGAAACCTTGATTTTATTCAAAATGAAAGCATTGACTTTGTGTGCACACACCCACCCTATGCGAACATTATTCAATACAGCGAAGATATACAAGAAGACTTGTCACATCGCAAAGTACCTGCTTTCTTGCAAGAAATGGAAAAGGTTGCGGTAGAGTCATACAGGGTACTAAAGCAAGATAAATTTTGTGCCATCCTCATGGGTGATACAAGACAAAAGGGACACGTTGTCCCCATGAGTTTTGAAGTTATGAAAATTTTTGAAGCCCAAGGATTTAAAACTAAAGAAATCATTATAAAAGAACAACATAACTGCAAGGCAACAGGTTATTGGAAAACTAATAGCGTAAAGTATAATTTTTTGCTACTTGCACATGAGTATTTATTTGTTTTTAGAAAGTAGTGTAGGAATAATCCACGACAGCCCTAAACAATACTGCTGATGCCAGTCATGGAGCTTAGGCTACCGCTGGCATAGCTTGAAAATGTGGAAGTGTCAGTGGAAGCCCACCAAGTGGACA
>CAYJHG010000387.1:0-1741 GCA_964369535.1 uncultured Desulfovibrionaceae bacterium | reverse complement strand
GGCACTTTCTTTTGGAAGATTTGCAAAGACTTTGGTATGCCAAAGAGAAAAATCTTCCCATTGTTTGGGTAGGTGTTTGTGGCGTTTTTCACACCCCTTCGCAGTTTAAACCCTGGCAAAATGAGCTTTTTAAACTTCTTGGTATAAAGAATGAACATATTTTCCTTACTGAACCAACTCAATTTGCACGTGTGCACTTTCCAGAACCTGGCTCCGGAATAAACACCCATATACACCCAGATCAAATACGTTTTTTAGGTCAATATCAAAATAAAACCGTGGTTGGAAAATATGTATATTTTTCACGCTCAAAAATCCGTGGCTGTACCAACGAAGAGCACTTGGAAACAATACTAAAAAAAAGGGGGTGGCATATTATCCACCCTGAAACACTTTCTGTGACGCAACAACTAGAGGCCATGGCAAGTGCTGAAGTATGCTTTATGATTGGCGGCTCTGCCCAGCACAGTATGTTGCTCACAAAAAATTTACATACACGCTTCATTGTTATCCCAAGACAGCATACTGAATCTTTTAATATTATTGCACAAAGCAAATCGGATAACTATTTCTTATTTCATAATAACAAAACCATTCTTTATTCTGACCAGTGTGATGAAGCCAATGATTTTTTCACCATTGATTTAGAAATGCTAAAAAACTGCCTTGAACAAACCCACGACTTTACAAAAAACATTGAACACTTTCCGCACATATTTTTTCGACCTGAAAAACTTCAAAAAGAACACCTTACAGTTCCTCAAAAATACTATACCCCGCCTCAGCTACCTCATAAAGGTAGAAGACTTTTTTTCCATGCTTACTTTTTATACAAACAAAAAAAATACACTGCGGCATATAAAATTTTTCATTATTTAGAAAAACAGCACTTTCTCGAAGATTTTATGTACGCAGATTATTATAATGGTCTGCAATTATATCATCTTCACTATAATAAAAGCATCCCCCTGCCCTTACAAAGACATAGGCAGCTTAAAAGTATGCTTCAAGAAAATATTAACAATAACCCACATGATACCAAAAGCTATAAGAAGCTAAAAGAACTCCTTCTTATAGAGGGCAATTTTACCGCAGCATTACAATCACAAAAAGAACTTAGCTTGCACAATAGCCTTTGGAGTGAACCATGGGCAGCCATGGCCAGCATCTATCATGCCATGGGCAATCTAGATAAAGCTTTAGAGTGTGCACAAAAAGCTGTGAAAATAGAGCCACATACCCTCCAGCGTAAAGCAGAGCTTGTACGTTATTTATTGAAAAAGCAAGATTTTGATACTTGTAAGAGATTTCTGACACAGAACTTACTTCACAATCCCTCGTGGCATGAAGCCTATATGCACCTTGCCACCATTCATCAAGCCCAAGGCGCATTAGATAAAGCCCTAGCTTGCATACAAAAAGCTGTCGCCATGGCCCCCACTAATCTGGAAGCGCAAGAACAATTGGCAAGCTACCTCAATCAAAAAGGCGACCACAAAGCAGCCATTGAAACCCTTGCCAAAGCCTTGCAAAACAATCCCCGTCATGCAGAACGCTTTGCTCAAAATGCTCGCATTTTTGCGCAATTAAAAGATTTAGATACGGCGATAACATATGCATACAAGGCTGTTGAAATGGAACCACGCAACTTTGTGTGCAAAACACATTTAGCTAACTATCTCGTAGAAAATAAAGAATATACTGCTGCTAAAGAGCTTATGCTTGATGCCATGCACAAAAA
>CAYJHG010000386.1:0-1752 GCA_964369535.1 uncultured Desulfovibrionaceae bacterium | reverse complement strand
TGCAAAATAATTCACGTCTTCGTATATATATGACCGGTGTTGGCGGCCAAGGAACCCTTACAGCCACTACCCTCCTTGCTCGCATTGCCCTTGATGAAGGCATGCAAGTTATGGCGGGTGAAGTGCACGGCATGGCCCAACGCGGCGGCGTTGTAGAATCAGTCGTACTGCTTGGCGGTTGGCTTTCTCCCAAATTAGGATTTGGCGAAGCCGACGTGCTCATGGGCTTTGAACCATTAGAAACCTTGCGCGCTCTGCCCTATCTTGCCCCACAAGGAACAGTATTCTGTAGCACAGATCCCTTGCCACCAGTTAGCGTTTGCTTAGGGCATGAACAATACCCTGACTTAGAAGCCATTAAAGCTGCCATCAGTGCTAAATGCCCTGCAACAAGCTTTATACCTTGCCGCACATTAGGCGTAGAAGCAGGCTCTATCCAAAGCGGTAATACCGTGCTTTTGGGTGCGCTTTGTGCCAGCAATATGCTGCCCTTTGGCTTAGAAGCTTTAGAAAAAGGCATAAAAAAGCATTTGCCTGCCAAAATTGTAGACTCTAATATCAAGGCTCTGCATTTGGGCATGAAGGCTGTGTAAGTTTTTAGACCTAAGCTTTTGTTTTTTGTGGGGAAAGGGGAAACTTTTGCTAGCGCGCAATATGTTTCCCCTTCCCACACACCCCCATCCCCTTCAAAACGCGCTCATATATTATCTTTTCATATAAAATTTACATTCATGAGCAATCCCCTACTCACCTGCATATTGCACTATGGCAAGCCGGCCTTAACCAAAAAAGTTCATGAAGCCCTTTTGCAAAAGGCAAGCTCTGCGCAAGCAGAACATGTGCTTGTTATAGATAATGCAGCCCCCATGCCCTATCCCAAGGCCTTGCGCCTTGAAAAAAATATTTTTTGGGCAGGAGCTCTTAATCACGCTTTGCACCTTGCCGAAAAAGGCGGCTATGCCTACCTTTGGTTTTGCAATAATGACATTACTTTTTTAAGCTCGCCGCCACTCATGGCTAAAATGCAACACCGCCTACAATTCTTAAGCCAAAAACTTGGTAAACCTCTGGGAGTGCTTGCGCCAAGTGTTACCGCATCCCCCTATATACCCCACATGGTACACCAAAAAAATATGGATTTTAGCCTTGTGCCCTATATTGACGGCATAGCCCCTGTACTTTCTGTGCAATGTATGCAAGCCTTGGGCGGCCTTGAAGGGCTTGGCCTACATGAAAATGCTCGCGGCTATGGCCTTGATATTTGGCTTTCATTACAAGCCCATAAAGCAGGTTGGCCTGTACTTGTTGACCATAGCATTACCTTAAGGCATAAATACCATACTACCGCAAGCACGGTAGAAGGCTTTATGCAACAAGCTGCCCAAGAAGAAGAGAATTTTATGCGCGCAAGACTAGGTGATAATTGGCGAAAAAAAATACAACATGGTGACGTATGAAAGACATAACAAAAGAACAAGCCAAGGCCGAAATAGAAAAAATAACGGCCGAACTTGAAGAGCATAATCATAAATACCATACACTTGACGCACCAAGCATCAGTGATGCAGACTATGACGCCCTTTTTGCGCATTTGCTTGAGCTTGAAAAAGCTTTCCCTGAATATAAAATGCCGCACTCTCCCACCACGCGCGTGGGCGGCGCCGTATTACCTTGGCTGGAAAAACACGCTCACACACAGCAAATGTATGGCCTTGATAATGTTTTCAATGCCAAAGACTGGCAAGATTGGTT
>CAYJHG010000385.1:0-1752 GCA_964369535.1 uncultured Desulfovibrionaceae bacterium | reverse complement strand
CTACTCTTAACTTGACAAATTGCTATGTCGCCATATAGTTTTGGTGTAGACGCTTTGAAAAGTGCGTCATGACGCATCATAAACATCATGAGGAGATCCCCCTATGAGTGCTGTAAGTTTTGACACTCTTGACTACTTTGAAAAGCTTAAGGATGCTGGAGTTCCTGAAGCGCAAGCCAAAGTGCAAGTGGAAATTATGCAGAATGCGGTACAAAATTATGATGCTGCTTCTCGCAAAGAACTTACCACTAAGGCAGACTTGCTGGCTTTAGATAATAAGCTTTCTGAAAAACTTTCAGAAACAAAGCATGAACTTATAAAATGGCTTATAGGTGCCATGTTAGCACAAACTGCTTTGATTGTGGCTATTATGGCTTTTATGAAATAAGGTTTTTTCGTAAGTAGGGGGCTGCCGCCCCCCTGTTGATTTTATCCGCTCAGAGCGGCGTATAGTATACACTAGTAAGCAAGTGACTTGACTAGAAATGAACGCACAAAAAAACGCAGAAAGCCTTCACTTTCTGCGTTTTTTTTTGTGATATGTAAATAAATTTAAAATATACCGTGTATCTTGCCCGTTTCCACATCCACGTCTATTTTTCTAAAGGAAGGCGATGAGCCCGTTCCCGGCATAAGCATAATATCACCAGCCACTGGCGCCACAAGGCCGGCACCGCCAAAGTGTAAAATGTCACGCACATGCAGTTTCCAACGCTCTGGAACGCCCTTGGCCGCGGCATTGTCGGAAATGGAAAATTGGGTTTTTACCATGCACACTCCAAGCTCGTTGGCATTGGGCAAG
This sequence comes from uncultured Desulfovibrionaceae bacterium, assembly GCA_964369535.1. Classification (GTDB taxonomy): domain Bacteria; phylum Desulfobacterota; class Desulfovibrionia; order Desulfovibrionales; family Desulfovibrionaceae; genus CAYJAD01. The sequence continues at coordinate 950 of CAYJHG010000385.1, read as the reverse complement.
GCTTGTAAAGCAGTTAATTTGGTGCGAGCTTGCAGGGCATATTCAACGCCATCGGCGCCATACACTTCCCAAGCAATGCGCTCAATGCGCTCGGCAAAGCTTGTATTGGAATCATATAGATAGCGGAAGGTGCTTTTTTCATTACAAGCGTCAATAACTGCGTCGCTGAGTTCAAGAGCTCCTTCGCCGCCGTGTTCCCAATGGGTGGACACGGCAAAACGCGCACCGGCCGCTTCGCAAATTTCGCGCACTCTGGCAACTTCGGCCTTGGTGTCGGTGGCAAAGGCGTTTAAGCACACCACAGGCGGTACACCGGATTGACGTACTATTTCAAGATGATGTAAAAGATTTTCGCAACCCTTTTCCACAGCGCCAATATCTTCTTGCTTATAAGCTTCTGGCAGAGGACGCCCGGGAGCTGGTGAAGGAATACCTCCATGATTTTTTAAAGCGCGTATGGTGGCTACAATAACAGCGGCATCAGGGTGTAAACCACTGGCGCGGCATTTTAAGTTCCAGAATTTTTCATAGCCAATGTCGGCGGCAAAACCTGATTCTGTTACATGATATTCGCTGCATTTTAAACCCACATAATCTGCAATAACAGAGCTTTGCCCAAGGGCTATATTGGCAAAAGGCCCAGCATGCACAAGCACGGGCTGGCCTTCCATGGTTTGGATAAGGTTTGGTTTTACGGCTTCTACCATCCAAGCTGTCATGGCGCCGGCCACTTGCAAGTCTTCGGTGGTGATATTTTTGCCGCTTATGTCTTGGGCTACAATGATTTTGCCCATGCGCTCACGCAATTCGCGTAAATCCTTGGAAATGGCAAGTATAGCCATAACTTCAGAAGCAACGGCAATGTCAAAATGTGAATGCATCATAAAGCCATTGCGTTGGCTGCCATTATCTATGCCTATGATAATATTGCGCAAAGCTTGGCAACAAAA
>CAYJHG010000384.1:0-1753 GCA_964369535.1 uncultured Desulfovibrionaceae bacterium | reverse complement strand
CCCACAGCCCCCACCATTTGCGTTTCGTGGCGCACGCCGATTTGGCGCAATTCAATGCGGGCGCGGTATTCGCGCACAAGATCTTTAACTAGTTCACGGAAATCTATACGTGCCGGAGCAGTAAAATAAAAAATAATCTTACTGCGATCGAAAAAAACTTCCACATCCACAAGCTTCATATCAAGCCCGCGGTCTACTATACAGTTTTTGCAAAATTGAAAAGCCTGCTTTGCCAGCTCCTCATTTTCAAGGCCGGCTTGAGAATCTTCGGCTGTGGCTTTGCGCAAAATGGGTATGATGGGACCTTCTACCACATTTTCAGATAAGGCTTCACAAGCATAACACACGCGGCCATAGCCTGTGCCCTGCTCTGTTTCCACCACAACCCCATCGTCCATAAATAGGTCAATTTCAGAAGAAAAATAATATAGCTGCCCATGCGGGCGAAAACGTATACCAATAATCATATATGGCAACCTTATGGACACAAAAATTGTATCCTCATAATAATATTAAAGTGACCTACTAGTTTCTGTCAGAACAGCATAAGTGTCAACCTTTAATAATGGACTTATCCGCTCAGGGCGGCGCAGATTGTCCTTTTCAACAGTTTGCTAATGTCCACTGTAGTCGAGAACATTATTCAAAGAAGCAGAAGACACCACAAGCTCCTTTCCCTGAATCTTATGTCGTGTAAGTTTCCACGCTTCTAGGTCAATATAATCTAGCTTGCCCTGGCTTTCTTTATGCAAAAAAGGGTGCAAACTTTCTAAAAAATCGTCTAAGGGAAAATAAATACCTTCGTAACTAAGCTTAAGCATATCCCCTTCATAACAAAGCATTTCTTCTGCATCCATCACCGAGCTTTGCGGTAAAAGTTCTTGCCATACCGTGTATAATTGTTGATGCACAGGCCACACATGGGCATATACTTTTACAAGCACATGGCTATGACTCATACACCCTCCTTTACTAATCACTATCTGCCCACAAGATGCGTAATGCTTATGCCCTTGAGTACAAAGCCACCAACAAGGCTTGCGACAGCTTGCATCGCACATGACTTGCGAACAATTATTTTATTTATACACTATTTTGGCAAACATAGCCCTTCGCCGCGCACGGAGCTCAAACCCTGACACTGCCCAAGGCGGCAGGCTTCTTCTAAATCAAGGCACATATTTTCTGTGTCGCGCAAAGCTAAATGCACTGCCGCACGCGCTTCATGCCATGCGGCCATCTGTGGCATAAGCTCCAGCGCCCTATCAATATCATGCTTGGCCAGCGCCAATTGCTGTAACTGAAGGTGTACTAAGCTGCGAACATATAAACTGCGCGCGCGATCCTTTTGCAAATCCACTGCGGCATTGGCATGCTCAAGAGCTTTTAGGGGAAGGTTAAGCTGCAGTTGCACTTCAGCTAAGGCAGCGTTAATGTAAGAATTTTTTGCATCATAACTTAAAGCTTTTTCTAAAAGCGCCTCGGCCTTTTGCGGTTCGCGCCATGTTTCTTGAAAATACTCAAGCGCCGTATAATACAGCCAAAGGGCTTGTAATTGCTGTGCAAGGTCTTTAACGTGCCCTGAATCTTCCGCCACAACACGCAGCAAAGCCTTACTTTCTTGGGTAAGTTTTGCCAAAGCCTCCACAAATTCCACATATAAATCTAGGGTGGATTCTTTTTGCATGCTTTGGGTAATGCCTTGTGATAAGTCTTCTTTACGCGGTATTAGCTCTAAAGTAAGATACAGATT
>CAYJHG010000383.1:0-1755 GCA_964369535.1 uncultured Desulfovibrionaceae bacterium | reverse complement strand
CTAGCTAATTCTCGCGTCAAAGTATTTTCCAACGCCGTACACTTTGCGGCGGAAGAATTTTTCTTTATCGGGACCAATGATTTGCATTTCGGGATTTTTTCTTTGCACGCCTATGGCTATATGCATTTCTTGGGTGCAGCCTGTGGAGAATGTGGAATCTTTGCCGGCCCATGCGGGTGAAACTTTACGCCCCAGCAAGGCAAAGCTTTCTTCAATATCGCGTACAGTTTGGAAGCGCCATACATTAATATATCCGCTTCTTTGCACTTTTTCCCACATATACATAAGGTCATCACCGTCCATACCGTGAGCAGATTGTTCAGCCGGATTAATAATGTAGGTATCGTCCAATTTTTGTCGTAAAGAGTCAACAAAAGCACGCACTAAGGATATGGCTGTGGCTTCTTGGCCTGGAATACTACCGATGATGCAGCTATAAAACATGACGGTTTTTCCAGCCTTATGGGCTTCGCGCATGCTGGCAATTATGGTATCGGCTCTTTCAGAAATATCTGCTTCGCTAAATTTACGGATATGCCGTGCCCGCGCTTTTGTTTTTACATGATATTTTCCTTCATTATCCATATAATAACCGACAATATCACGGGTAAATTGTTGGCTGCTTCCCACCAATATATCAACATTTTTTTGCCCTTTAGCTATAATAATATCCGCTTCTTTCCAAGCTCTAGCAAAGGTAACATTTGTTCGATACAGGTTTAAGCGCTCTCTTGTGCCGTCTGGAATAATCACAAAGCGTGATTCTTTAACTGCGTGTAATAAATCATTTTTGCTAATGGCTTCATCAAGAATAACTGTAGCATCATCCAAAAATTCTTTTAGAGTAGCTTCTTCGTCCATATCTCGTATATTGGGGCAATTAAAATATACACCATTTTTAATGGCAACAATAACATTATGCCCCATACGGAGTAAACGGCGAAGCATGGGAATATCAAACACAAAACTCCCATTGGAATCTGGCAGAAAAAGCAGGGTTTTTCTTTCTATTTCATTATCAACGCCAAGAATGGCAAGAAAGGGTTCAATGAAGTCTTGCATATTTTCAAAAATTTCAGGCCATTCAAGGGGGGAAGGCGGAGCTGCAACAATGCTTTCTGCCATGGCTGAAATATACATAAGCCGTGCAAGTTCTACAGAATTAAGCTGGGTGCGCATTTGCAATAAATTGTTGGAACAAAAAAAGCTTTTAGGAGCAGCATATAAAGCATTGCGCAAAGCGGGGCTTTCTAAAATACTTTTAGCTTGTTTGTTTACAGAGTGTCGTTCCACGCGCCAAGGGTCTTCAACACCGGTTTGAGCTGCCACAAGACTTATCATGCGTTTCATAACTCTGGAAGGGAGTATGGTGTGGTTTTTGATAAATAGGCGAAAACGTACACGACAAAAAGCCATAATGCGCTTTCTGGCTTCAGGTTTAGATTCAAATCCTCGTACAAGGCGCACAACATATTTCCACACGCGGGCATATTCTTTCATGAGTGCATGTGACATCTTTGCTTGCATCATGAGGGAAAAAAGTTCATCCGAGCACGGCATATATACTTCATCATGTTCGAGTGCCACCATAAAACCTATTTGTTCAGGTGAGGCAATAAGGTCTTGATTCATATGGTAGGCATAATTATTTTCAATCATAAAATTATACAACCAAGCATCAAAGTATATATCTTTGCTCAATCGTATATCGCGATTATTTGAAACTTGCAGTGTGGACTTCATGTATCCCTCGAT
>CAYJHG010000382.1:0-1763 GCA_964369535.1 uncultured Desulfovibrionaceae bacterium | reverse complement strand
GCTCTATGACGCTTTCTCCCACAATGTGACAAGGGCCAAAAATTTCTGCTCCCGGTGCCAAAGTGGCCTTGGGGCTTATATATACGGCATTGGCTCCATGTATAATAACCCCCGAAGCCAGAGCTTTTTCCACCGTGCGTAAACGCAAGATTTCTTCTGACTGTGCCAATTCTAAAGGTGAATTTACCCCAAAAAGGCTTGCGTCCGAACCGCAACATATGCCTTCCACCATATGCCCCTGCTGCACGGCCAAACCCACAAGGTCTGTGATATAATACTCACCACTCTTGTTGACATTATCCAAGAGCGGCAAAAGCTTTTCTGCCACATCCAAGCGTACATAATATAAGCCGGCATTCACTTCTTTGGGTTCAGGCCCATGGATTTTGGCATCATAATCCTTAGCCTCTACAATGGCGCTCACGGCACCATTTTTGCGCACCACGCGACCATAAGCGCCGGCTTCGGGCAATTCCAAAGTGGCAAAGGCCACGTGTGCATTTTGCGCCGCTTCCATAAATTTTTCAATAATTTCAGAATTGATGAGCGGAACATCACCATTGATTATCAAAGCATGGCTATAGCCTTGTTCTTGCATGGTGGGCATGGCTTGCATAAGAGCATGCCCCGTGCCCTTTTGTTCTTCTTGCAAAACATAATGCATGGGTTCATGCACAAATGCCTCACGCACCATATCTGCATTATGCCCAATAACGCTTATAATGCGCTCTGCAAAAAAAGGGCGCAAAGCCGCAAGCACATGGGCAAGCATGGGCTCACCAAGCACGCTTTGTAAAACCTTAGGTTTATCCGAATGCATACGCGTTCCCTTGCCTGCAGCAAGAATAAGAGCCACTGCTGTATTCATATATCCTCCATAACGCTCACCACTATAACCGCAAGAACACAGCTCTCGCAATGAAAAAATGTGCCCTGAATTACATCAAAATCACTTATTTGTAAGCCTCTTGCCAAATATCATAAACAAGGTTAATATATTTTTATAAGAATATTACACTCAAATACTCATACAAAAAAGGAGGACTTTTATGCTAATACGAATTTTTCTTGCTGCATGTCTTTGCTTGAGCCTCACAGCTTGTGCTTCCGCCAACTACACAGCCGCCGAACAAAAAGACCATAAAGCTTTTTGTTTTGAGCAAGCCCAAGACATCTACAATGCCCCTGTTGATGTAAACAAACCCTATGAAAATGCCTTGTACGTCACTTGCATGAAAACACAATACGGTTATGACCCGGACGATTTACCAGGCATGCATTAAAAACTCAGGCATAATTTTGCCAAAAAAAATCATACACCCTTGCCTCAAATTCTGCGCATAAAAACGCAGTATTCGCGGCAAGGGCTTTTTTTGCAAGCATCAAAGAACACATACTTTTTTTTAATTTTCTCTAGCCAAAAGGTTAAAAACAGTATACTGTTATAACCAAGCCTATATACATTTATCCATCATAGGCGAAACCATTACCCTAGGGAGAATTTATGTTACGAACAATATGTATTCTTTGTTGCGCCTTCATGCTCACAGCCTGCGCATCTTCACAATCACAAACTCCATCGTACAAAGCAGAAGGTTTACAAGCAGCCAAGGCCGACTGCTTAAAAGAAGCACGTGAAATGTCCAACGAAGATTTGGACCCTGACAATGCGTCCGACAATGCCTATTTTAGCATGTGCATGCAAACCAAATACGGCTACACTTGGGAACAAGTGCGGCACATGTAAAAACGCCTGCATTACT
>CAYJHG010000381.1:0-1767 GCA_964369535.1 uncultured Desulfovibrionaceae bacterium | reverse complement strand
TTCGTTTTACAAATTTTATATCTAAGTCTACAAAATACGCAACACTTAAGTTTGGTGCTTGAGCGTGAGATTTTTATTAAATATTTATGGGCATTATGTATAGTAATTTCAGATGGAATTACTGTCTTGGCTGCGAGAGCAGTCAAGCGCAAGGGTGCCTTTAAAAAGTTGACATGAGTAATGTCAACTTAAAATCCTATACTGGGAGAATTTGAAATGGCTAATATGGAATATTTGAAAGATATGCCTATTGCAGTTTTGGGTGGTGGAGCTGTTGGTAAAACTTGTGCCGCAGACATGAAGCTTGCAGGACGTGAAGTTCGTTTGTACGACATGATGCCCTTTGCTGAGCAAACCCTAGCGAATTTAGATAAAACAGGCATGCTTTTTGATGGCATACAGCGTAATCTGTATGGTTTTGAACGTTCCGGCAAATGCTATTTTGATGTGGTGAGCAGCAATATGGCCGATGTGGTTAAGGGTGCTGGTCTTATTGTGGTGGGTGCACCAGCCATGGCGCATGAACCTTTTTTCCGTGAGCTGGTACCTCTTTTAGAAGATGGTCAAGTTATACACATTTTCACCGATAACTATGCCACTCTTATTTTGCGCAGACTCATGCGCGAAATGGGTTGTACCAAAAAAGTAATTATCGGTGGTTGGTCTTCTGCCCCTTATGGCACACGCGTAGAAACAGTGGGTAAATTCATATTCCCCCATGTGGCCGCCAAATATCGCGCCATTACCTTGCGCGGTGCAGCCCTTCCCATGGCCGACAATGACGCCTTTATGGAGTCCACCAAGTACTTGCCTTGTATGGATGCAGTGACTCAAGGCGATGGCGTAGAAAGCGGTAACACAGTGCTTGACATTGGTTTTGCCAATATCAACCCTGTTATCCACGTTCCTGCTACCATTTTGGGCGTGTCTACCATGGAAAACTGGGGTGTTATTTTTGGCGGATATGACAAGAATACCTATTCCATGTATTGCCATGGTCTTTGCCCTTCCATCTGCGAAGTGCAATACCAATTCTATGAAGAAGAAAAAGCTCTTGCCAAAGCCATTGGCGTGGGCGCTCCTAATTATAAATACGAAGCTTTCTTTTCGCGCCGCAGTGTGCTTACCCAAGAATATATGGGTCTTGATAAAGACGGTAATGACAATGTGGTATTCCCGCTTGATAAGCCTTCCACCGAAGGCAATGTGGGACCAAACAGCATTCATCACCGTTATCTTACCGAAGATGTGCCCGTAGGTTGCAAAATTTACCATGAACTTGGTGTGCAATATGGTGTGCCAACGCCTGTTATTGACTCCATGATTGTTCTTGGTGGTGCCATGCACAAAAAGAACTTCTTTAAAGAAGGAAAGTACAATCTTGCTTACCTTGGCATTGACAATATGAGCAAGGAAGAGTTGCTGGATTACTTAAATAATGGTGTCTACAACCGCTAACAGCCGGTTGAAAAAAGGCAGTATACATTGTAATGCTGATTACAAAAGATTTTAGGCCTTATGTAACAGCCTGTTGAAATTTTATGTTCATCATTTTTCAGCAGGCTGTTCAAAAAGTGTAAGATACGAGGAAGACGAAGTTTTTTGCGTAGAGGAGCGTATAGAGACATACGTAATTGGAGCAAAAACAAGTCTGACGAAGTAGATTGTACTTTTTCAACAGCTTGCTAAGGAGCCTTATTCGTGCAGTACCAATTCAATACAGATTATAAGCTAGAAGACTTTGTTCTCAACACCACTTGGGATGAC
>CAYJHG010000380.1:0-1780 GCA_964369535.1 uncultured Desulfovibrionaceae bacterium | reverse complement strand
CAAAGGGAAAAGGCCATGAATGAGGCGCGGCGCGCTTTAGACTGGGAAGGCATGGCCAAGGCTGCGCTGGACCCAGAAGCTTTACACACAAGGCGCGAACCACACAAGCAAGAAGAAGTGTGCGCCATGTGTGGCAAATTTTGTGCGGTAAAAATGTTGCGCGACAGCGAATATTCATAAGGTAAAAAAAGACAATTTTTACAAGGGCAGAATGCAATCTGCCCTTTTTTTGATTTGTATTATTAGGTGCTTAGCGATGTTTTTCGGGTGCTTGTTGCTTGCTGCACAATCTAAAATATAGGCTTTCATAAAACTCAAAAAAATATTTATATCTTGCAAATGGGGCATAGTTGGTGCTATTGCAAGAACAGATGAGTATCATTGTTAATTACTAGTTAAATTCAAAAGGAAAGTGCATGAATTTAAAAAAAATATTTGACGACGTAAGTGCTTCTTTAAACATAGACGCATTGCGATTGGAAGAAAATAGCGAAGTAAGCCTTGCTTTTGATGATGTCATTGTTTCTGTGCAAACAAGTGAAAATGATATTATCTTTCTTTCAAAAATTGCCGACGTGCCAAGTATAATTGATGCCGAATTTGATCAGGCTCAGGAAGCTTTTTGTGAATTTTTACTAAAGATTTCAAATTTCGGAAACTTAGATGTGTTTATTGGGCTTGATCCAGTGCAAAAATGCTATACTTGCACTTCAAAACTCTACCTTTATGCCGTGGATGCACAAAAGGTAATTTTGCAACTTGAAAAACATATCAACGCAGTGGAAGCTGTGAGGCTGGCTCTGCAAGAAAAAGATATGATGTTTGCAGAAAAAACATCCTTTCCCCTAGCACATCAAGTATAGGAATGCTCTATGGATATGCAAACACTACTTCCCATGCTGCAAGAAGTTATGGGCTTTGAAACACTTCATACCGATGCAAATGATACCATAACCTTCAATTTTGAAGATGTGTATATAACAATTCAAGAACATGAAGGAAATTTTTTACTTGTCACGCGCTTGTGTGATTTGCCCCATGATCCTAAGGACATTTTTTCCTTGGCCTTGCAAGAAAATAATTATGCAATTCATGAAGGGTATGTAAGTATAAACGTAGGAAATGCATCATTCATATTCACAAGCAAAATTCCGGCACATATGCTTTGCAATGAAGTTTTTATTAAAAGGTTCCATAGGCATATAGGTGCAGCGCAAAAGATACGCACCAAGCTTTTGCAGCATATAAGCCGTGTTAAGCCACAAGCTGTGGTGAGTGATGACAAAGGGTCTTTTATAGCACACATGGCTGCTTCTGGAAGAGTTTAACATATTGGTCATTAAATTTTATGTATATTTGAGGAAAATACTATGGCAAACGTAATGGACGGAAATGCTATGATCCGTATGGCAAATCAATTTAATCGCATGGGCGATGAACACGTACAGCTGAATGAACAAGGCACAGGCATTGTTCGCTCAAGCGGATCCGTCTTTGGAAGGATGATAAATTGGATATCTTCTACATTTTCTAACCACGAGGCACAAAAAAATCTAGATTGCCTTAAGTTTGTGAGAAATTCTGTCCAAGCCAATATGGGCGATGCCTATTCTCAAATGTTTAATGTGAAAATAGGAGACGCCATACTTAAGGGGAAGCCTGTTTCTGGCAGGGAGGTTGCAATTGCTTTGGGCGATCTTATTCGCATGAAAAGCGAAAATGATGCAATTGCCCTAGAAAATGCAATTCAAACTAACGAGCGTATCATAGACTCGCTCTT
>CAYJHG010000379.1:0-1796 GCA_964369535.1 uncultured Desulfovibrionaceae bacterium | reverse complement strand
CCCATGATAAAGTGTCCGGCCACGGCACCCACAATACCAAAAGGAATGGACATCATAATGATGAGCGGTTGGGTATAACTCTTAAAGGGAATAGCTAAAAGAGTGTATACGCCTAGCAAAGACATAACAAGACCCAGCATCATGGCTAGGGTGCTGTCGGCCATATCGCTTTGGCGACCGCCAAATTCCCAAGAAAGTCCGTCGTAATTGCTTAACATGATGGGCATAATTTCTGAACTGACAACACCCATCATGGCGCCGGTGGCAGAAGTAGGTGTTATGTTGGCTGTAACGTCGGCTGTGCGGCGGCCATTGGTATGCTTGATGGTAGAATCTGCGCGCCCGTCATCAATGGACACAATATCGCGCATGAGAACTTCTTGACCGGAAGGTGAGCGTAAAACAAGTTCTTCAAATGTGGATTCTTGGGTGCGGTCTATTTCAGGATAACGCACACGCACGGTCACTTCGCTATTGCCGCGCTGTTGGCGCAAAGCGGTTACGCCTTCAAAGGCATAGCGTAATTGATGTGATATTTCTTGTGCGGTAAAACCTAATTGTTCAGCTGTGGGGGTTAAGCGCACGTCAAATTGTCGCATGGTACGGCTGGTGCCAAGGTCCACATCGCTAACGCCATTATATGTGGCAAGCAATGCGCCAAGTTCGGCCGCTGCTTTTTCAAGCACAACGGTATCGCGGTGCGAAAGGCGAATGGTAAGGCCGCTGCCACTGCCAGGCCCTCCTCGGTCTGCCTGCATCACAAGGCTTTCCACACCAGGAATAACGCCAACAGCCTTGCGCCATAATTGCGTTACTTCTTCTGTGCTTAAAGGCCTCACGTCCGGGTCTACAAGGTGTAGAAGTACATGAATTTTTGTGTCGCGCACTTCTGCTTGAATACCTGTGGAAAGTGCATCACCACCATTTTCTGCAACTACTTTTTCTGCGGCATGAACCATACGGTTTTTTACGCGGTGTAATTGCGCTCTAGACATGCCCGCTGGTACGGTGGCTTGAGCAAATGCAAAATCTGATTCAACCCTAGGCATAAGGTCAAAACCCATGCGTCCCGAAGCCACAAAGCCTGCGGTAAACATTAAAATAGCTAAGCCAATGGCCACAGTAATATATCGTTTTTCCAAAACTTTTGAAACAAAAGGCCCAAAGGTATATTGCACAAAGTGCAAAAATTTATCACTAAATCGTGCTTGCCATGCGCTGAAGGCTCTAAAAGGTGCTGCTAGGGGCGAGGGTTTTTTGTTTGCAGTTTCTTTTGTGCCACGTTTTTTTAGGCTGCTTAAGTGAGCAGGCAAAACATACACGCTTTCAATGAGTGAGCATATGAATACAGCAATAACGATGAGTGGAATAACACCCCAAACTTTGCCCATAACGCCGGGAATAAAGAGCATGGGCATGAAGGAAACCATGTTCGTGAGCACAGAAAATGTGACAGGCCCTGCCACTTCCTTGGTGCCGCGTACAGCTGCTTCTAAAGGATCCACACCTTTTTCAAGCCAAGCGCCCACATTTTCACCCACCACAATGGCATCGTCCACAACAATACCCAAGGTAATGATAAAGGCAAACATGGAAATGACATTTAAGCTTATGCCAAAAGGAGTGAAAAACCAAAAAGCGCCCAACACCGACACGGGAATGCCAAGGCTTACCCAAAAAGCCAAGGAAGGACGCAAAAAAATGGAAAGGCATAAAAATACCAAGAAAACACCCAATAAGGCATTTTCTGTCATGAGTTCTTTGCGCTGTTCATACACTTCGGCCATATTTTTTTG
>CAYJHG010000378.1:0-1796 GCA_964369535.1 uncultured Desulfovibrionaceae bacterium | reverse complement strand
AGCAAATGTATGGCCTTGATAATGTTTTCAATGCCAAAGACTGGCAAGATTGGTTACAAAGAATGCACCGTGCCCTACCTGAAAGCCAAGAAAGTTTCTGGTGCGACCCAAAGCTTGACGGCCTTGCCCTTGAATTGGTGTATGCAGAAGGAAGGCTTATACGCGCACTCACCCGCGGCGATGGCCACATGGGCGAAGTGGTCACAGAAGCTGTGCGCACCATAAAAAATATTCCCTTGCGCCTTAAAGACAATGCAAAAAGTCAGGCACCTGCATACCTGGAAGTGCGTGGCGAAGTGGTTATTTTTAAAAAAGATTTTGTGGAACTTAATGCTAAACAAGACTTAGCCGGCCAAAAAAGTTTTGCCAACCCTCGCAATGCCGCTGCAGGAGCTGTGCGCCAATTGGATACCAGCATTACAGCCACGCGCCCTTTGCGCTTTTTGGCCTATAGCCTTGGCGCATACGATGCACAATTATGGCAAGAACACAGCCAAATCATGCAGCAATTACAAGCATGGGGCTTTGCCACACCGCCCGGGGGCACAGTGTGCACCACGGCACAAGAGGTTATGGACTATGTGCAAAGCGTGCAAGAAAGGCGCGAAAATTACGCCATGGAAATAGACGGTGCGGTTATCAAGGTGAATAATCTGGCTGCACAAAACGCCTTAGGCTATACGGCCAGAGCGCCGCGCTTTGCTGTGGCTTTTAAATTTCCGGCCATGCAAGTGCAAACCAAATTGCTAGACATAGACATACAAGTGGGGCGTACTGGTGTTTTAACACCTGTGGCTGTGCTTGAGCCTGTGAATGTGGGCGGTGTCACCGTGAGCAAGGCAACATTGCACAATGAAGATGAATTGCACGCCAAAGACGTGCGCATTGGCGACACTGTCATAGTGCAAAGAGCCGGCGATGTTATCCCCGAAGTGGTAAGTTTTGTGCCCGAATTGCGCCCTAAAGACGCTACTCCCTTTGCTTTTCCCAAACAATGCCCCGTTTGTGGCGAACAAGCCGTGCGCGAAACAGGGCAAGTGGCTTGGCGTTGCGAAAATCTTTCTTGCCCTGCTGTGCGCATGCAAAGCATCAAGCATTTTGTTTCCAAGGCCGGCCTTGATATTCAAGGTATTGGGCAAAAGTGGATAGAGCAATTGGTAGAGGCCAAGCGTGTGCGCACACCGGCAGATCTTTTTACTTTGCGTGTGGATGAGCTCTTGCTTTTTGAGCGTATGGGCGAAACGCTGGCCCAAAAATTTGTGGACGCCTTTGCCAAAGCTAAGTACGAAGCCACTTTGCCGCGCCTCATCTCTGCCCTTGGCATACGCCATGTGGGCGAACAAACAGCAAGAATGCTTGCCAAACATTTTAAAGACATAACAGCCCTTGCACAAGCATCCCATGAAGAGCTTGTGGCTTTGCCGGATGTGGGCCCGGAAGTGGCAAGTTCCATTCAAGCTTTTTTTGCCAGTGAAAAAAATCAAGAGCTGCTCAATCGTTTTAAAGAATTGGGGCTTGACCCAAAACAAGAGGCAAGCAATACTGATACATCGCAAAACACCATGCAAACGCCCTTAAGCGGAAAAAAAATTCTTTTCACGGGCACATTGGCCATGCCGCGTGGCAAAGCAACAGAACTTGCCATACAAGCCGGTGCCGAAATACTTGGCAGTGTGAATAAAAAGCTTGACTATCTGGTGGTGGGCGAAAAGGCCGGCAGTAAAAAGGAAAAAGCCGAAGCTCTTGGCATAAGCATATTGGACGAAAATACATTTTTGGCATACTGTGAACAAAGC
>CAYJHG010000377.1:1516-1809 GCA_964369535.1 uncultured Desulfovibrionaceae bacterium | reverse complement strand
AGGCCCTCTTCTCCAAGGTCATGTTCAATAAATTCAAGAACTTCTCTGCCGCGCTCGCCCACAAGGGCAAGCACAGTCACATCTACCTCTGCCCCACGCACCAGCGAAGAAAGCAAAGTACTTTTGCCCCCACCTGCCGCAGCAAAAATACCCATGCGCTGGCCTTTGCCGCAGGTTAACAAACCGTCCAAAGCACGTATGCCCAAGTTTAAAGGTTCAGAAATAATTTTACGTTTCATGGGCGAAGGCGGGTCGGCATATACAGGATATTGGCTTACCGCTTTGATTTCTGG
>CAYJHG010000377.1:0-1506 GCA_964369535.1 uncultured Desulfovibrionaceae bacterium | reverse complement strand
AAGGCCGTCTAATACTCTGCCCATAAGTCCGGGGCCCACGGCCACAGAATGGGTATTGCCTGAAGGTATTACTTCCGTGGCTGTGGAAATGCCTTGCATTTCGCCAAGGGGGGTGAGTATGGCGGCTTCGTTAGAAAAACCCACCACTTCGGCATAGAGTTGCAAGTCATCCCATGGATTACGCAAAAGGCATATTTCGCCAATGCGCACTCCCGGCACAATGGCTTTTATGATGGTGCCCACAACTTCTTTGACCTGTCCCCGAACCTCTACGGAAACAGAGGTTTTGAGTGCTTCTTGCAATGTATCGCTTATATAAGAAAGGCGCATAGTTAAACCTTTTTTAAATGTCCTTCAAATACACGGCGTAAAGCGGCTATTTGCACAGAAAGTGAGGCGTCGATAATGCCTAAATCGCTTTCTAAAATACAAGCACCGGGGCCAAGCATTTTATCGGGCATAATGCGTATGGTGTCCACGCCAAACAACTCGCTGCCCATGCTGGCCATTTCGCTTTGCACATGAGAAAGCTCTTGAGGGCACACACGGATGATAACGCTTTTTTGTCCGCGCACATAGGCAAGGGCTCGGCGCACTATGCGCATTATTGTATCTTCGGGGGGAATTTCATCTAAAACCCTTTGCAAGGATTTCATGATGAATTCCACGGTGGTTTTTTCTAGATTTTCAATAAAATCTATGCCATTAGCGAGGGCCTCAAAGGTGCGCTCAGCCATTTCCATGCGGCCTTCGTCCAAGCCTTCTTCATAACCTCTGGCTTTTTCTGCTTCAAAGGCCTCTTGCGCTTCTTTTTTTATGCGCAAAGCTTCTTCTTCTGCAGCTTGCAAAATTTCATTGGCTTGCAACAATAATACATGCTCTTGAGCTTTTAAAATATGCGTTTGGGGGCTCACAAGGATATGTTGTTTTTTTAAGCAAAAAGTGTTGTCCATCCTTCCTCCCAAGGGCATGAAATTTCTTTACATACTATGACGCGGATGAGCGGCCAAGCCAAGGCTTCGTTGTCATGTATATCTTGCAAAATACTAGGTGTATATGCTAGCTCTTTTGCAAAAAATTGAGGCAGTAGGGCGCAAAAGTCGTCCAAAACTATGCGCGTGCGCTGTATGGCATTATCACCGGCAAGTTGCACGCAAGAAAATATACTCCAAAGTCCCCAAGCCACAATGCGTTCTTGCAAATCTAATGTGTCAAAATTAAGTTTGTATGATTTTTGTTTCTCTTCTTTTTGTAGATATTAGCCATGTCCTGCATAGGTACGTGATTTTTGCACGGCAAAGGCATAGGGGCCCATATATTGTTGCGTACTATCCTGCTTATGTAGCAATAGCATTTCTTCAAGTTGTCGTATTTTTTCAACATCTTTTCGTGAAACAGTTTTAATAATGCTTTCACGGCATAAGCTCATGCCCACCATAAGTAAAAGGCGTTGTAAATAGGGCTTTGGCAAAAGGGCAATGCGTGCTGCAATATGAGAAAAATCTT
>CAYJHG010000376.1:0-1823 GCA_964369535.1 uncultured Desulfovibrionaceae bacterium | reverse complement strand
TTTTATTAGCGTTTAGGATTGATAAAACTTTGGATATATCGGTAAAACCCAGAAAGTATGGTCAGCCGTTGGCGGGTATGATGTTGGATATTTTTCGTTTTGATGAGTATAAAAAGGAACAAAAGTTGTTATGCGAATGCAGACAAGTGGAAATAGAGGCGAACAAGGCTTTTAAATTTTTGCCATCACCCAGCAATATTGAATTTTGGTATGATGTTTTAACCGATTGGTTTACGCCTTTGAACGAAAAAGAGGCATTTATAATGCGTCTGTGGGGCAGGGGGTTGCAAATGAAAGTAATCGCGCTAGAATATGAAAAACGTTATGGGCATTATCCTCATCGAAAAACGCTTTTTAATTGGATAAACATTGCGGTGGATAAAATAAAGTATCATCTTTGGCAAAAAGAGCTGTCCCAAAAAGAAATCAAGAGAAAAAACAGGCGTTAGCTATAAAGAAGCAGGCTTTAAATATTTTATCTTAGCCTTTAATTTGCTGATTTTCTTTTTAAGTCCTCTGCACAGCCCAAGTGTAAGGATGTTTAAAATTTGTCTGGTTAAAAGCTGTCTTTCATAGAATGTTAATAAAGCCTTATGTGGCATTTGTGCAAAGAATGCCATACGTTTAAACTGTGCATTGAGCTCTGGGTCATTTGATGAAGTTTCTATGCCTGAATTTATTATAAATTCATATTGTTCTTTCATAAAGTTATATTGCAATGATGGCTCTAAGCGG
Source organism: uncultured Desulfovibrionaceae bacterium (assembly GCA_964369535.1). Classification (GTDB taxonomy): domain Bacteria; phylum Desulfobacterota; class Desulfovibrionia; order Desulfovibrionales; family Desulfovibrionaceae; genus CAYJAD01. The sequence goes on along the minus strand of CAYJHG010000376.1, from coordinate 1,088 downwards.
TTATAACATTGATGAGATTGCCTTAAAAAAAATAAAAGATATGAATCATTATTCGATGAAATCAAGCCATTATTTTGAAGCTTTTTACATACGAACTGGGCGATTTTTCCACGGTCAGTTGATGTTTGATTTCCTGCAAAATACGTTGCCATTATGCTTTCGTTTTTTCGTCTGAAGTAATTGTAAAGCTGTTTGTCAATAAAGTATGCATTGGAAGATGCGCACAAGTACTGAAAAACGAAAGCATCATCATCGTGAAAGCATCCGTTTGGAAAGGTTATATTATATTTGTCGATACATTCTTTTTTAAATATTTTGTTCCATAGTAGCGCGTTTACAGCATCTTTTTCTTTGTAATTTATAAGTTTTTTCATACCTTGGTATGGCAGTCTGTAATATGAAATGCTGTCGCCTCTGTCCAATCCATCTATTTCATCGATGATGTTAGTATCGCACATTGCAAAGTCGATATCTTTTGTTTCCATGGCATCATACATTACTTGGCACATTTCGCCTTCGTACCAATCATCGGCATCGCAAAACATAATGTATTTGCCAGTCGAGTTTTCAAGCCCAACGTTTCGGGCTTTTGCAGGGCCAGAGTTTTCTTGGTCGAAAATCTTTATGCGGCTGTCTTTTTTTGCAAAATCATATAAAATTTGCAAAGAACTATCTTTTGACCCATCATTAATACAGATAATTTCTATGTCGGTGAATGTCTGTTCTATTAGCGAAGTTATGGTTTTCGCTAAAAAAGCTTCGGCATTATAAATCGGCATTATTATTGATATTTTATCCATTTTTTAAAAGCCTTTTTATGTTAAGCAATCTTTCTTTATGCTCTTTTCTTTTTGCTTGAAATTTTTTGCGCATGTCACCAAAAGTTATTTTTGATAGAACTTTATAAAGCAAACATTTGATTTTTATATTTCTTTTTTTGTTAATTTCAGCAATCATTACTTTGTTGTTTTGTTTTGCCAAGGCGAGCAAAAAGTCTTCATAAAAAGGGGTGTTTCTTGCATATTTCCAAAAAAATTCTTCGTATTTAATTCCTCTTTTTCGCCAAGGTTTGTCTTGCGTATAGTGCA
>CAYJHG010000375.1:0-1823 GCA_964369535.1 uncultured Desulfovibrionaceae bacterium | reverse complement strand
GCCCCTTTAGGCAGTAAGGAAGCAAAAAGATGGATCCCATCACCCATGCTGCCAGTGGAGCCTTGCTTGCTTCTGTAATCAAAGAAAGACCTGCCACCAAATGGTTTTTGCCCTTGGCAGCCTTAACTGCGGCATCACCCGATATAGACATTATCTTTGCCCATGCACCCGTGGATTTTTTACTCTTACACCGCGGCATTACACATGCTTTTGCAGCTGCGCCTTTTATGGCTATTCTGCTTGCCCTTTGCATGTATCCTTTGTGGAGCAAGAAAACGCCACATGCTTTTAGCCTTGGCAAGACATATCTTTTTGCCGTGACACTCTTATTATTGCATATTTGGCTTGATGTGGTTACCACTTACGGAACATTGGCGCTTTTGCCTTTTTCTGAACATAGAGTACGCTTAAATGGTGTATTCATTATTGATATTTTAGTCACCTTGCCTATTTTTGCTGCTCTTTATTGGGGGCAAAAACAAAAAAAATGGGCTGCCCTTGGCCTCATATGGATTTTCATATATCCATCTGCCTGCGTTTTTTGGCGTATGCACCTTGAGAATATATCCCTTGCACGACTTAAGGGCGAAGGCCAAAACATAGAAAAAATTGCCGTATTGCCCGACGCTTTTGCGCCACTTTATTGGCGGCTTATTTATGAAAATAATGAAGATTTTGTGCAAAATACAAACTCGAATAATGTCCCTTATGCAGCTAAAAATATGCAAGATTTTACCTTTGCCCCTGCTGCAAATACCGTATGGCACCAAGGCTTAAACGCCCTTGGTTCACCGCATACAGAGCGTATTGCATATCCGGCTTTACCCAAGGAAATGGCGCAAAGTTTAAGCAAACAAAGCATGCGCGGTCTAACCTATATGCAATTTTCGCTCATACCCACTTTTGAATTGCGTCCCCTTGGCGCGCCCTTGGCAGAAGCGCGCGAAGTGGCCATATATGACTTGCGCTTCAGCAGTATGTTGCCCTTTGTTATAGATTTGATGCAAAAACGGAATAATGGCGAACCCACGTTTTTATTTCTTGGCAAGCAGCTAGGAGAAAAATGGACCGACGTGCGCCTTGTTTTCAGCGGTTCCGGCAAGGATTCTTTATGGCAAAAGCCCGTGCCGCCTACAAAACCCACATGGTGGCAATGGCTTTTGGGTTCAGCCCCGCCGCTTAAGACACAATAAAAATTATACATTTAGGAAATATTATGACTTCTTTTTCCCATATGCAAGACGACGGCTCCATCAGCATGGTGGATGTATCGCATAAAGCCGAAAGCCTGCGCACAGCCATTGTGCGTGGACGCATTGAGCTTGCGCCTAAAACCCTAGAACTCTTGCAGCAAGCGGCCTTACCCAAGGGCGATGTGCTCACCACAGCGAAAATTGCCGGCATATTGGCGGCCAAGCGCACGGCAGAGCTTATTCCCTTGTGTCATCCATTGCCGCTTTCTTATGCTGATATACGCTTTGCCGTATATGAAGGCGGCCTTTTGCTAGAAGCAGAAGTGCGCACAAGCGCCAATACAGGCGTTGAAATGGAAGCCCTTGTGGCGGCGCAAATGGCAGCGGCCACAGTATATGACATGTGCAAAGCAGTGCAAAAAGATATTGTTATCAGCGACATACGGCTTGTATACAAAAGTGGTGGCAAAAGCGGCACCTTTTGCGCCAAAGACTACACCAAAGGACAAGTGTTGGCATGATTGCACTTCCAAGCATTGATCCTGTAGCCTTGCGCGTAGGCTTTCTTGAATTTCGCTGGTATGGCATTATGTATGTGCTTGCCTTTGTTTCCGCATGGTTTTTAGGGCG
>CAYJHG010000374.1:0-1840 GCA_964369535.1 uncultured Desulfovibrionaceae bacterium | reverse complement strand
GTGGCAATATCATCAAGCATAAGGCGACTGCCGTCGGCATTGGTGCGCACGGCTATATTTTTAAAATCAGTGGCATAATCGCGCCTTTCGTTTAAGCGCAATAAAATATCTCCACTGGCCGCATTAAGCCTGCCGCCCCCTTGCTGAATGGCGCCGGTGCCAATGGCTTTGGCCACTTCTTCCAAGGTCAAGCCATAGCGCCGTAAAGTTTCTTGTCTTACTTCAACCCAAATTTCATGGTCTTGTACGCCTTCAATGTCCACTTGGGTGATGGCCGGATCTTGAATTAATTCTTCTTTAACAAGATCAGCCCAATAGCGTAATGAAGCTGTGTCGGCATCGCCGGCCAACATAAGCTCAATGGCTTCGCGCCGCGAAGAAGCTAAGGACACCACAGGCTTTTCCGCATCCACAGGGAAGGTAGTAATGCGGTCAACGGCCGCTTTTACGTCTTGCAAAAGAATGTTACCGTCCACATCATCGGCACCTTCAATGACCACAGAAGCAGAACCAGTAGTAATGTTGGCTGTGGTTTCTTCAACACCATCAAGGCCTTGCACGGCTTCTTCTATGGTTTGAGCCACACTTTTTTCCATTTCTTCCGGCGTAGCACCGCTCACGGTAACTGATACGGTGACCGTAGGCACTTCAAAATAGGGGAAAACCTCGCGCCGCACCTGAGAAGCCACAATAAGTCCACCCACCATGAGCACTACCATGAGCAGATTGGCCGCAACAGGATTGCTGGCCATCCAACCGATGGAGCCTTTCATCAATTCTTTATCAGGCTTATGGCTCATATATTACTCCGCAGCATTCTTTTGAGGTTTTGGTTCAGCTTTCACGGGCTTAGAGTCTTGCCCTGCATTTGAATTCATGCCTGCTTTTGGTCCTTTGCCGGCAGAAAGACGCAAGGACATGTCTTGAATAGGAGCGCCAAGAGTGGATGAAACAACCATATCTCCTGTTTCAATACCTGTGCTTATTAAGACCACGTTGGCATCTTTCCACAAAACTTCAACGGTGCGAATATCAAGGGTAAGTTCGTTATTTATGCCTTTTTTGGCCACCCAAATTTGATTGTTTCCACGCAATGCCTCGCGGGGCAGTTCTACCACATTTTCTAAAAATCCGGCTTGTAATTCTACCCGAACATGATCACCCAAAATAAGTTCAGGCAAAGAACTTTGCAAAGCTAGAGGGTCATGAACTTCTATGAGCACGCGCCCCATGCGGGTGGTAGTGTCTAGGGTGGCAACACTATGGCGCACTTGACCTTCGCGCACGGTGCCTGTGGTGGTGAAAATTTTTGCAGGTGTATTGTCAAAAACGCCCAAGCCTAGGCCTTTGAGTTTATCTAAAGGAATGGCTGCTTCCACATAATAAATATCAGTACCTGCAATGGTTGCCACATTATCAGACAGTGAAGCCTGACTTCCAAGGGACACATTGCGGTTAATAACTATGGCATTAAAGGGAGCTGTGACCTTGGTGCGCGATAAATCTAGTTCGGCTTGCTTTACTTCCACCTCTGCTGCTTGCAAGGTTGCTTTGGCTTGAGCCAGCTGCGGTTCGCGTAAGGCCAAAGCTGTATTGCGCACAGTGTTGGGGGCAGTTTTATTTAGCTGTGCCAGTTCGGTTCTGGCCACGCGTTGTTGCCCCATTTCCAAGGAATAGTCAGCCTCTGCCTTGGCTAAAGCGCTTTGCTTCATGGCTAGGGCATTTTCATAATCACTTGCATCAATGCGCAGTAATAAATCATCTTTTTGAAGAAGCCCACCCACATCAAAATTTTTGCCAAGCTCTTCTACTTGCCCTGCAACACGCACACGCACAATGG
>CAYJHG010000373.1:0-1845 GCA_964369535.1 uncultured Desulfovibrionaceae bacterium | reverse complement strand
GTATTTTCCACCACACAAAATTGTGCAGCTATAAGCATCATGCCCATGCCAAAGCCGGAAAGAGCCCTTGAGGCAATAAATACAACCACATCAAAGGAAAGATAGGCCAAAATGCTGCCCAGCATGGCAGAAAAAACACTCAAAAACATAAGGTTTTTCCAGCCAAATCTGCGATTTAGCGCACCGGACACCAGCACGGCTATGGTTGCAAAGCAGGCCTCTGCTGAAATGGGCAAAGCACGCTGTAAAGATTCTGAAAGGGGCAATATCTCAGAGGGCAACTTGTTTGCCACCAAGGGAATAAACGACATTACCAAATCGTATGCACAGAAAAATATAAACAATGCGGCCTCAAGCAAAAGCTTTTGCTTCTCCCACGGGTTAAGCGAAGCAGCAACAAGGCCGTCTGTTGCAAGGCTTTGCCCATCTGAGCTTCGCCTTTTTAAAAAGTGCTCTGAATGCGTCAAGATAACGCTGCCGGTGGCAAAGCTTATAAGCTGCCACAATAAAATTAAAGAAATGGCAATGGATGTGCCTTGATCCAAAAACATGCGCTTAAATATTTGGTTAATATATTCAGCACTTGAAAAAACCTCCACCGTGCCAATCTCTGTGCGGGGCACATAAGAACTTTGCCAATATGTATATATGGGAACGACCATAGGCTTTGAAGTAAGCTCATCACCCACCGCATTGACGACATCTTTGCCTTTTACAATTCTAATCCCCCCAAGGGTTGGACTGTCGGCAAGCAACTCTTGCATATGTTCTTGTAAGCCGGCAATAGTCGTAATATTTACATTTTTATTTTGTAACACTTCCAAATCAGAAGCTAAAAATCGGCCCGAAAGCTCCGCAGAAAAACGAGTAGTATGGCGCAATTCTGCCATAAAAGTATACATGGCTATACTAGCAAAGATAAGCTGCGCCCCAGCAATAAAAACAAAAAATATAAAGGAGATAGAACGACGCATACGCACAAGGTCTCGTACACTGGCTGTGATATAGGAAAACCACCCCAATTGTGCAAAGCACGTCATGCCGCTTAATAATACAATTAATAACAGCATATTCTGTACATATTGATCATACGGTGCATCCAATACAGACGCTTCAACAGTCAAGACCAAGTAGCCATCAGGTTTTTTGGGGGTCTCCCCAAGGGGGAGGATGCGATAATAATTTTTTACAACTTTCCACGCGGTTTGCGGAACATCCTTAGCGTTTTGTTGAATAGTTTCTAAGCTTTGGTCAGTATCTTTCACGCTATAGGCAATCGTTCCTTGGGCAGTATACACCACAATATTTTCTAAGCCGCTAGCCATGCTTTGCACTCTTGCCAGTTGTTCCTGCAATCCGGCAAAACCTTGTAAAGGGCGGCCAAAGTTTAGGCCGCGCGTGATCATATCCTGCAATTGCAAGGCCGCACTATCATAGCCCCTAAGCACAGCTTCTGAGCTATAGCGGTAAAGAGTGCTACTGGATAGAACAAGGCTAAAGCCCACACTTAAAAGGAAAAGTACGATAGAAATAACAGCAAGACGGACTAAATGGCCCATTTGGCTATTCCATATTTGGGGGCGAAGTCTTTTCATAAATTTGATCAGCTGAAAGTAATAAATCAAAAGGAAAAACTATATCAAGTTCTTTAGCCACCTGTAAATTAAGAGCAATTTGCGGTTCCGGCGTAGCCACCAAACGCAATTCGTGGGGCTTTGCTCCATGAAAAACATCTACAATGGCTTTGGCCACACGCCTAGCCGATGGGGCAAAATCCCAGGTGGCAAACCCCATAAGCGCACCACCTTGCACAAAGGGCGAACCATCACGCGCAAAACTTGGCAT
>CAYJHG010000372.1:0-1848 GCA_964369535.1 uncultured Desulfovibrionaceae bacterium | reverse complement strand
CCCATGCTGGAAGCAGAAAATGGTTTTGCTAAAAAAGTGAAGCCTTTGTGGCGATTAACTGAATTTGAAACGGCCAATTATGCCTTTTTAATGAATATTGAAAATCACTATGAATCTTGCCCTTATAGTCAGGGTGCAAGTTTTACTTGCCACAAGCGCCTTTGGCAGCAGCTAGAATTAGCCATGCCCGGGCGGAAAATTGATTTTTATCAGGGCTTTTTAGAGCGCGGCAGGCCTATTTTTGCTAAGCATGAAGCCCAAGAGGGGCTTGAGCTTAAGCCTTGTGTGCAATGCGCCTATCCCACTTCCAGCGGCGATTTGTGCGGAGTTTGTCGTATAAAAATGGCTGTTGCTGATGTTTAAGCATTTGTTAGCTGCCTCACGATTACCTTGCACATTATACTTGCAAAAAAAATGAAAATACAGAAAAATACTACGTGAAAATACACCTGAGGAGGAGGCAATATGCTCATACGTCAATGGATGACAGAAGAAGTTATCAGTGTAACTCCGGACACTTCGGTACTTAAGGCCACAAAGCTTTTGAAAGACCATAATGTAGGTCGCTTGCCCGTGGTGGACGAAGACATGCAAGTTGTGGGTATTGTTTCAGACCGCGATGTTAAATTGGCTGCACCGTCAAAGGCCACTACATTAGATATACATGAACTTCACTATTTGCTTTCTGAGCTTAAAGTAAAGGAAATCATGACAAAAAGCCCAGATTATGTTTCACCTGACGACAGCGTGGAAAAAGTGGCCATGATTTTAGAGAGCAAAAATTTTGGCGGTATGCCCGTGGTGGAAAATGGCAAATTGGTGGGTGTTATAACCGACCATGACATTTTTAGGATTTTTATTAATATAACAGGTGCGCGTCAAGAATCGGTGCGCTATGACATAGCCCTTAAAGATGAACCTGGGGTACTAGTGGGTGTTCTTGATGTTTTCAAGCAGCATCATACTAATATAATTACAATATTGTCTTGCGTAGAAGAATGCATGGATGATAAAGGATATCGCCATGTAACTGTGAGCGTTAACCCTTTGGCCTCAAGAGAGCTTGAAGAACAATTGGCTGAAGCGCTGAAAAAAGAATATAAGCTCTTACATTGGGGCTCACACCATGTAAAGGTGTAGACAGAAAGGTAAAAAAAGTGTATAGAGACAATTAATGCTTTGGCTGTATTTTATACGGTAGGTATTGGAATTTTTATACAATATAAAGTTAAAAAAAAGTGCATAAGTCACTTGCCATTTTTGCAGTAGTGTGGCAAGTTATGCAACGTGGTGAGGTTCAAAAGAACACTTACTAACCGAATTTTGATGAGGCATATTGCCCTCCTTCGTGTGGGCTATTGTATTGGTTACACCAATGGAATGTCCCCTATTGGGGGAAAATTAAGAAAATGTCCAAGGAGGACAACATGGCTGAGATTAGTTATAAGGGCAAAAATTTTGAAGTTGATGAAGATGGTTTCTTGTTGCGTTTTGACGACTGGTGCCCAGAGTGGATGGATTATGTAAAAGAATCCGAAGGTATCACCGACATCAATGATGACCACCAAAAAATTCTCGACTTCCTTCAAGATTACTACAAAAAGAACGGTATTGCCCCCATGGTGCGTATCCTTTCTAAGAACACTGGCTACAAATTGAAAGAAGTTTATGAACTTTTCCCATCTGGCCCTGGTAAGGGTGCATGTAAGATGGCCGGTCTTCCTAAACCTACCGGTTGCGTGTAGTTTATAAAAAATATCATACAACAAAAGCGGAGTTTCTTTGAAACTCCGCTCAGACTGCTTACAAACCCTCATTTTTTTGAGAGTTTATTTTTGGTTTTTGAAA
>CAYJHG010000371.1:0-1849 GCA_964369535.1 uncultured Desulfovibrionaceae bacterium | reverse complement strand
CTACCGCTTTAAAGGCTAACAGGCTGCCCTAAAAGCACCATCTACGTCGTCAAATGGCTTTTTTTTCGTGGTATGGGCCATAAAAGCCCTATGCTGCCTCAAAAAAAACCATTTTCCTTGTATCTGGTACTTTTAGAACAGCCTGACAATAATTAAATTTAGATTTTTTTTAACCATTAGGCACATTTTAACAGGTTTTAATGTATGTCTTTTCGTAAAAAAATTTTTCTTGCTGTGCTTATGGGCATACTTATAGCATTGGTCATTCCTTTGCTCTATGCCCGATTGACCTTGCAAGACTTTCTTTTAGAAGAAGCACGCGCCGATGCTTTTCGTGAGGCGCGCCTTGTTTCACACCTTATGAATGCCTTAAATAGCCCTTCGGAAAGACAAGACTTTTTAAAAGAATTTGCCACAAATCAAACGCAGCTTTCCCTTTTTTCTCATAAAGGGGAAGAGCTTATGGAAAGCAGCTTTCCACAAGTGACACACAATACAAAACACGCAGAACCCATCAGGCCAGAAGTGCACACAGCCATAAGCACAGGGCAAGGCTCAGACATACGCTATTCTAATCAATTACGCACAACTATGCTCTATGTGGCCATGCCCTTAAATGACGGAAAGATTTTGCGCCTTGGTATACCCTATACAGGCTTGCAGCCACAAATTTCTTTTTTTGCAAAGACATTTGCTGTAGTGCTTGGAGCTTCTATTTTTCTGGCAGCCTTTGTGGCCTATTTTCTTTCAGGATTACTTAAGCGCGACTTAGCCCAAATGATGCGCGTCATTGAAGCCATTTCCTTGGGGCATTATTATCGCCGCTTACGTTTTTTCCCGGGCAAAGAATTTAAACTTTTAGCCCAAGCTGTAAATCGTATGGCAGAAAATATTTCTGAACACATAAGCACTATGGCTGACCAAAAAGAGCAATTACAAAGCATATTAGACACCATGAACGAAGGCGTGCTTGTGCTTGACCAGCACGGCGCTATTCGCAGCAGCAATAAGGCCTTACGCCATATGTTTCCAGACATGGAAAAATTTGAAGGCAAACAAGTGGTAGAGGCCATACCGGCGCCGGATTTACAAAAAGCCGTAGAAGAAATTTTGCGCATGCCCATAAATACCGAAGAGAATTCCGTTGCCTTTTCAAATAAAGAAAGCCCTTTGCAGCTTGAACTGGAACCGGGAAGATTTTTTTCTATACATTTGACCCGTGCAGGTAGTTCAGATATTGACCTTGGTGCTGTTATTGTATTTCACGACATAAGCCCTATTTTGCGCCTTGAGGGCGTGCGCAGAGATTTTGTGGCCAATGTTTCCCATGAATTGCGCACACCACTTACAGCCATTCAAGGCTATGCAGAAACTTTGGCAGATCTTGAAAGTATGCCCGATGATTGCCGCCGCTTTGCGGAAATTATCCGTAAAAATGGAGCCTACTTGGCGCGCATGGTGGAAGAGCTTTTAGCTTTGGCAAGGCTTGAAAATGCCGATTTGCCTGTGCAAATAGTTTCCATGAACGCAGAAGAGGGTGTGCAAGCAGCCATTGCTTTATGCAGGCAACAATTTGAAATGTGCCAAGTACAATTAGATGTTGAAATTGATAAAAATCTTATGCTTATGGCAAACGCACAGCATATAACACAAGTTTTTAGAAACCTTTTGGAAAATGCAGCACGTTATGCGCCCAAGGACGGCACGGTGTATATAAAAGCACAAAAAGTGGCGCAAGGAATGGTCCGTTTTGCCGTATGTGATAATGGGCCTGGCATTCCGCAAGCGGATCGGGACCGCATTTTTGAAAGATTCTATAGAGTTGAAAAACACAGAACACAAGCCTCTA
>CAYJHG010000370.1:0-1866 GCA_964369535.1 uncultured Desulfovibrionaceae bacterium | reverse complement strand
ATCCTTGGGAGTGGATAGAAGCTTTGTTTTAGAGACAATACTTTTAATTACATCTGGCAATAACATGCACATTTCATAAAATGCATCTTCTTGTCCTGTCACTAAACCATAAAATTCATCTATGCTCAATCGCCTAATGAGTTTATGTGAAGCGCTTGTTCCGTCTAAAGAAACTTTCCATTTAATATTTTGCGACTTCTTTGCAATAATTTCTACTAAAAAACAAGCGCATTCATCGTCTTGTAGTATCTGATTTTGCATTTTCATGAATGTTTTGGCAGAAGATGCTGCGTTCATGGTGTTATGTTTATTTTTTACCTCCACGTATACACGGCGCACGCTATGCCCGCCCGGCAAAATAATGCCACTGTCATTCCTGTAAATGACATCCCAACCTGATGTAGGCACTTCGCATTTATCTACATAGCTAAAAATTTTTTGATGAAAATATCCGATGGCATTATTGTTTGACTTATCTCTTTGACGAAAAATTTCTGACTTTACAATTTGTTCCCACGTGGAGCCGTAAACAAATTTATCGAAAACAAGTTTAATGGGGTCAACTATATTTTTATTAAATTTTTTCAAATCATATGATTGTAATTTATCACCATATTCTTTTATGGTATTACGAACATGCGCATTAAAATCTTCTTCAGAGATAAAGGACAGTGGCCACATTATAATGCTCCCAAAGCAGATTTTATTTTTTTGCCTATTTCATAAGCCAAATTAACAGGGACGGCATTACCCACTTGTTTATATTGCTGCATGGTACTTCCACAAAAAATCCAATCATCAGGAAAACTTTGACAACGAGCATTTTCCCTCACCGTAAAGGGTCTAGGCTCTAAAGGATGACATCTGTCTGTTTGCTTTTGGCTTGGAGACGTCAATACAGTAAGAGAAGGTTCATCAAGGCTTAATCTTCGTAATATCCCTGTTCTTCCCCCTCCCATGAACCAGCAAGACTTCATATATTCTTTAGCTATATTTTCAGGAATGTCGCGCCAATATCCGCCGGGGGGAACAAGTTTAAAAATTTCGCGCTTATGCTCCGAATACTGCACGCCTTCACTTTTTGGACAATTAAGAAGAATATCTCGAAGAACAGGTTTATAACTATGGGCTAAGGGATAGGAATATTGTATTTTTTGTGTCAAATCGCTTCTTACGCCAATAACAATTAAGCGCTCTCTTTTTTGCGCAACACCAAAATCCCATGCATTTACTATTTGCCACTGAATAGTATAACCTTGTTGGGTAAAAATATCTCGCATTATTTTAAATGTTTGCCCACTATCATGACTAAGCAGACCTCTCACATTTTCAAATAAAAACATTTTAGGTTGTAACTTTTGTAAAAAAACAGCGTAATGATAAAATAATGTTCCGCGAGCGTCTTCAAGCCCAAGCTTTTTACCTGCATAAGAAAAAGCCTGACAAGGTGCGCCTCCTGAAAGAAGCTCTAATTCGCCTTTTTGCACTTTGAAATATTTTTCCAAATCTAAGCAAGAAATTTTTTCAATATCTTCATTTATTACATGCCAATCAGGCCTATTTTTCTTTAAAGTTTGTGCAGCACTTTTATCTATTTCCAAGAGGCCAATACTTTCAAAACCAGCTTTTTCAAGCCCAAGAGCAAGTCCTCCTGCCCCTGCAAACAGCTCAACAACACGAGGGATTTGTAATGCTTTGGCTTGAAAGCAAGATGTATAGTGTTTTTCTATGTACAGTGCGTTCATTTATTTACAAAAAAGGTTACAGATGATATTTTTCGCTAGGGATGCACCTAAAAGGCACTCCTAATTTCTTCTAGAAAAAATATAGAATTTACCGCATCAAAAAGCAAGCTAATCTCTGCAT
>CAYJHG010000369.1:0-1867 GCA_964369535.1 uncultured Desulfovibrionaceae bacterium | reverse complement strand
TTGGCGCAATTTTCAGCGCTGCGTTGAAAAACAGACACTCTATGCCATTCGGTGCGTTCCACTTTATTGCCGTCACGATCCGTATAGCTTTCATCAGTGGCAACATTGAGTGAGCAGACGGGAACACCTGCTTGGGTATAGCGCAATTCTGGGTCGCGACCGAGGCGACCGATAATCATAACTTTATTCAGCATAACATCTCCATATATTTATGGCACATACCTTTCTAGACATGCCAAGTATTAGCAAAAGGCATTTTCAAGTGCGGTGAGCACATCTTCTAATTCATCGCTTAAGCTGTTGGCAAGGCGTGGGTCCCAATCAGCCAAGGCTTTTTCTATGGCATTGGCAAGCTGTACGGCCTTTTCGATACCTGCCCCCAGCGCTGCACGCCTTTGTTCACTCCACTGCATAAACTGCAAGCCATCACCAAGGCAGGACACCATTTCCATAACACCTTTTTTTGTATGCCTATGTGGCACATCAAAGGCCATTTCATAGATTTGTGGCCATAGCTTTTCCACCAAATCTTCATTCCATGTTACAGCAGAAACGCGTATTTGCAAAGCCTTTCCCATGACGAAGTCTAATTTGCCTCGCGCCATTCTGTTTGCACACGAAGCACAACTTCTTCAATGGCAGCCAATTGATCTGGCGGACACACGCCGATGAGAGGCTGTCCAGCATCAATATTTTCTGTATGCTTAAAATAAACAGCATAAATAACGCCCGCGGGGCCTGAATAAAAAAGCGGGGCCTCGCGTTTCATGCGTGACATGATAAAAAGCTCCATGCCTTCTTGCACAGAAACAGCTCTTGAACCGGAGGCGCGGATTTTTTTATCCACCTCTGGAGTGAAATAATACTTAGCTCTTTCTGGTGCTTCAAACAAATGCAGGGTGCGCTTCAAGATTTTTTGTTGCACTTCATCCTTGGTCAAATAGTGACGCAAAGTTAAGAGCGGTGTGCCGGCCTCTACAAATTGGCCTTCGAGTTCTTTATGAATGGCACACACTTGTCCTTTTTCCACAGCATATATGGGCTTTGGATTGTGCTCGCGTTCAATGGTCACCAGCAAGGAACCTGGTTTTTCTTTCCACATGCCTTGCGGCCCCACCACGGGACTATTTTCTTCTAAAGCGGCAAAGCTTACCGTGCCTGTATGCGGCGTACAAATGAGCTTTTCTTCATAAGGAGAAGCTTTAATTTCTTCTAATAATGCAGTAACATCTAACATAATTTAATCCTGATATTAACGATAATACACATTACGCCCGCCAATGGTGAGCAAGGCTTGTTTTAAATTGGCACGAATATGGCGCCTATCCCAAATACCTTGAATATGCCCACGGGACAAAGCATTGTCTGAACGGTGGTAACGCGGTGGAATATCAATACCTGTTGTTTCTTTAATTACACCTGGCCCTGCAAAACCAATATTGGAAGAACGCACCGCAAATTGATAAGGCGAACAACCAAGGAAACTGGCCAAGGGGCCGGCAAAAGAATTGGTGTCATACAGCACAAGGTACAAACCGCCGCTGTCGATATAACGGCGCACAGCCACGGTGCAGCGCGGCATTTGGATAACACCATGTGTGCCTTCTTGAATGCGTATGCCGGCCGTACCATGCACATAAGCTATGAAAGGATAGCGCTTTTTCATGGCAAGCTCAGCAGCTTCCACAAATTTTTGCCCTTCGGCAGCCCCCACAGAACCTCCGCGGAATGTGCCCATGAGCATGGCTACAACAACCTTAACACCGTCAATGCAAGCTTCAAAAGTCATGCAGCCACTTTTGGCTTGGGTTTTTTCTTGCGCTTCGCGAATTCTTTTGTCAAAATCCTTAAATTCTAAAGGATTACC
>CAYJHG010000368.1:0-1869 GCA_964369535.1 uncultured Desulfovibrionaceae bacterium | reverse complement strand
CAAAACATTTTATTTATAGCCAAGACATATTTTAATAATGGAGGTTTTTTTCATGTCTGAACAAGCCAAACAACACGAATTTCGTGCAGAAGTGCGCAAAGTTCTTAATATTATCACCCATTCCCTATATACGAATAGGGAAATATTTTTGCGCGAGCTCATATCCAATGCGTCTGATGCCCTAGACAAATTGCGCTTTCAGCAAAGCAAAGGGCAAGAAGTTCGTGTGTCAGATTTACCTTTAGAAATATCCATACACTTAGATAAAGACGCAAAAACGCTGACCATTAAAGATACCGGCATAGGTATGACCGAAGAAGAGCTCATCAATAACCTTGGCACCATTGCCAAATCCGGTTCTGAACAATTCTTGGCCGACATACAAAGTCAAAGTTCTGACGACAAAGGTGCCGATGCCGCTAATATTATCGGGCGCTTTGGTGTGGGCTTTTATGCTATTTTCATGGTTGCGGATAAGGTGGAGGTGACCTCGCGTCCAGCCTTTGGTGAGAGTGGCGCCCATGTGTGGATCAGCGACGGCGCTGGATCTTTTAGTGTGCACACTACAGATAATGCCCCCGAACGTGGTACAGTTATTGTGGCGCACTTAAAAGAAGATGCCGCAGAATTTTTAGAAAAATACAGGGTAGAAGCCGTTATACGCAAGCATTCTGCTTTTATTCCCTTCCAAATTATGGTGGACGGTGAGCACATTAACACCACACCTGCTCTTTGGCGTGAACCAAAATTTTCCATCACCAAGGAACAATATACAGAATTTTATAAATTCCTTACCTATGATAGCCAAGATCCCATCGACACCTTGCATTTTTCTGTGGACGCGCCTGTGCAATTTAATGCCTTGCTCTTTATGCCACAAAAGCAATTAGATCTTTTTGGTGCAGGGCGTGACCGTTGGGGGCTTGACTTATATGCCCGTCGTGTATTGATAATGCGCGAAAACAAAGAACTTTTACCTGAATATTTAAGCTTCTTTAAAGGCGTTGTAGACACAGAAGACTTACCCTTAAATATTTCGCGCGAAAATTTACAAGAAAATATTGTCTTGCGCAAAATCCAGCAAACCATTGTTAAGCAAAGCTTAAATCACTTGGAAAAACTTGCCGACGATGCCGAAAAATACAATGACTTCTGGCATGCCCATGGGCGTATTTTCAAAATGGGCTACAATGACTTTGTGAACCGTGAAAAAGTTTCCCCTCTTTTACGCTTCAACTCTTCCTTGCACGATGACGACAAGGGGCTTACTTCGCTAGATGCCTACATGGGCAGAGCTAAAGAAGGGCAAAAAACCATTTGGTATGTGGCAGGTGCCAGCCGTGAAGCCGCGCGCCTAAATCCACATCTTGAAGTTTTCCGCAAAAAAGGCCTTGAAGTGCTTTATTTAACAGAACCCATTGACGAATTTGTTATGGAAGGCCTTGGTAAATATAAAGAATGGGATTTGAAGGCTGTGGAACATGCCGACGATGCCGTGCTTGATTCTTTTGCCAATGACTCTAAAGAGGCACCCAAGGTAGCGCCTTTAGATGAAGATGACGTAAACAATTTTGACAATTTACTCAAAACCATGAAAGACATCTTGGGCGATAAAGTTACCGAAGTGCGCGTTTCCCACCGCTTGGCCGACAGCCCTGCTTGCCTTGTGGCACCAGACGGTGGCATGACCAGTTCCATGGAAAAGCTCATGCGTGTTATGAATAAAGACGACTCTGTGCCGCAAAAAATTATGGAAGTGAACCGCGACCACCCCATGCTGCGCAATCTTATGCGCATTTATAAGCACGATGCCAATGACTCTTTGCTCACGCATATGGTCAATGGTCTGTACGATACAAGCCTTTTGCT
>CAYJHG010000367.1:0-1889 GCA_964369535.1 uncultured Desulfovibrionaceae bacterium | reverse complement strand
TTTCCCCTCAAAACGCGTTAATTTATAATTCTATTTAGCTTCCTTGCATCTGGCAATTTTTGAGCGCATTTAACTTAGTCGCACAACGCTTCATGAATCTCTGTAATTCACTATGCAAAGGTAAGCGCTGACCTTAGCCATTTAGTCAAACAATTACGCATATGGTAAATGCATTTTAGCCAAATACGCAGCTCCCCAAAGCCCTGCAAATTCATGTTGCATAAGCAACACAGGGACTTTTTGCAAAATAGCATACATAACAGAAGGGCAAGCATAAAACTCTTGCGAAAAATACCCACTATGCACAATGGCGGGATTTTTCATAAGCACACCCCCTCCAAGATACAAGCCCCCAAAACACAGCGTATTCAAAGCCCAATGGCGGCAAAAACGCCCTAAAAAGCGCGCGTATAATTCTAAAACAGGGCTTGTAGCATCATTAAAAGCGGCGGCGGCTTCTTTTGGGTTTACCGAAACATTATGCACATAAGCATACATAAGACTCACACCACGCGCAGACAATATATCTTCGGCACTCAGACGAGATTGCTGTAATTGTTTCATGGCAAATTGCGCAAAATCTTGTTCTGCAGCGTACAAAAAAGGAAAGTCTGCATGGCCGCCTTCAGCCTGCATTATGCTATAACCACCAGATTTTGCTGGAATAAGAGCGGCCGTGCCCAAGCCAGTGCCAGCCCCCAAAATACCGCGCACGGCTTTTTTTTGTATTGAGTCTTGATTTTCTTGTGCAGGCAATATAAGGCTACATGTAACATTGGGAGCAAAAGAAGCATAGGCTTGCAAAGCAAAATCATTGACCAATAAAAAATTCTTTCCCTGCCTAACCCAAGGCACATGCTGAAAATCCACATGCAAGGGAGCATTGGTCAAAGAAGCACAAAGCCCGTTTTCTTCCACAGGCCCTGCCATACCAAAGCAATACATGTGTCGAGCGTCCAAAGCTATGTCCATGTGCTCTATGGCAGCAAGCACATCATGCGTATTTTTAAGCGTAGACGTGGGGCATATATGTTGCGAACGCAAAATAACACCTTGATTTTCAAGTGTGAAACAGGCAAAGCGACTATTGGTTCCGCCCAAATCTGCGCAAATAATATGCATACGTAAAACCTCCGGCCATGAGCGGAATATAAAGCTCACACGACCATAAAAACAGAATTTTGTAAAACACGCAACACATGAAAAATGTATCCCATGATGACTTTGCGAAAAAATCCACAAAAAAACATATTTTGTCTCACAAAAGACATTTTTAGACAATTTTTTTTGTTAGTGAAGATTCGTACAATGTCCCAAGAATTACAATAATGAAATGTATAAAATGGGTATATTTATTTGAAATTGTTTAACAATAACCAAAACTCATTCTAAGGAGTTACACATGAGTAAAAGAGTCGCTTACACCTATGAAGAACATTTAATCACAAGCCAAAATAAGGCCGAAGCAGCTTTTTTGGCAAAGTTTGAAAAAGAACAACCAAGCCTTGAAGAAGCCCATGTAATTTTAAACCCATACTTAATTAACCCCCTAGCAGCTCTTATACTTTTTACAACCGACAAGAGCGCTAAGGCTACCATGACCTTACACGGCAAAAACAACGCTCGTGAAAATATTGTACATACCTTTGCCGCTGGTACGTCGCATTCCATACCTGTGCTTTGCTTATACGAAGATTATGCCAATAAAATTACCATAAGCCTTGATAATGGTGCAGAAAAAACCTTCACCATCAAAACAGCCAAATTGGCTGCCGACACTTGCCGTTGCCGCGCCATCACCACTTCCTTAGACTATTTTGGCACTGACATCATGTTCCTTTCTCCAGCCGGCAAAAACAATCCTCTTGGCTATGACTATAAGGGCAATA
>CAYJHG010000366.1:0-1892 GCA_964369535.1 uncultured Desulfovibrionaceae bacterium | reverse complement strand
TCAATCTGACGCTTGGAAAGTTAACTTAATTATGGAGTATAGCTTCTAAGCTAAAATATAAATTCCTTTCTTAACAACCCTCTACAGGGAGCGGTTAACTCCGCTCTCTTAAATTAAGACTCCTGCATAACTTATTGTGCAGGAGTCTTAATTTTATATAGCTTGTAACATTTTGTGTTGTGTTTCTTTAAAAAGTTTTCTGAAATAAACTATAAATACAATAGAAGCAAGAAATGCACTAACTGGATAGCAAAAAGCTAAGAGCTGTAGACTAGGATTAATCGGCATGATAAATATACCATGATAAAACACATGTCTACAATGCCATCAATACGCAAATAAGCAACCCATGCAACCACAGTCAGTGCATTGAATGTGTTTACAGAAGTTTGCACAGCAATGTTAGAAAAAGTAAACATAATGCTTTGAATACCCGCTGGAATACCGAGAGCGGCAATATCCTGTTACTTGACGATTACGCCTTTTATGTGCAAGAACTCTTTCGCTTCGCAAACCTTAAAACGGATTTTTTTAATGAGCTTATTTGAAATTTTTATTATTGCTGTGGCACTGGCTATTGATGCATTCTCTGTAGCACTGGTAGTAAGCATTAAAGGTTGTTGCTCTGCTAAACATATATTGCGAATGGCATCTATTTTTGGATTTTTTCAATTTTTCATGCCTTTATTGGGATTTTTTCTTTTCAATCAAGTACACGACCTAATCGCAGCCTATGACCATTGGGTAGCCTTTATCTTGCTAGTTATTGTGGGCGCAAAGATGCTTTGGGATGGCTTTACTAGCAATAATGAAGATGAAGAATCAAAGCAAGAAACGCCTGACCCAACTAAGGGTCTTACTGCCATTGCACTGGCTATTGCAACAAGTATTGATGCCTTAGCTGTTGGTGGAAGCTTTGCCACGCTTGAAATAAATATATGGCAATCTTCAATTATTATAGGAGTTGTTTGCTTTATAATTACAGCTATGGGTATGATTTTAAGTCGTTTTCTTTTGCAAAAAAACAACTATATTGTAAAATATTCTAGTATTATAGGTGGGATTGTCTTAATAGCTATTGGACTTAAAATTTTAATTCCTGATTTGATATAGATTTTATGTCGTACAAATCTACTGGTTTCACCTTCAGAACCCTCTATAAAGTTTCTCATGTAGGAGTAACAAAAAGAAAAATTTTTTCAATATCGAAAAGTTTTTGAGACTTGCTTATTGTTATTTAAGGAAACGCTGATTAAATCGCATTTCTTTAATCAACATACGACAACCCCCCTTACGGGCGTTTGAGCCACTTAAGTAAGTAAAGCTTGCTTGGTGGTAACGCACGGAAATCAATCAATTAACGGCGAAGCAAAACTCCGTCTTTTCTTGATTTCCGGTCGCGCTGCCTGCTAGGCAACGCTCCATTAAGGAAACACTTATTAAATTAGTGCTTCCTTAATGATTCGCTACAAATGTTTACCATGTTTTTTAGTGTCAACTATCTTAGCAAGCTCTGCTATACTCAAAGGTTGGTCATTGAGCTTGCTAAAAAATATCAAGCCGAATTGCAGCATGTATGGTACATGCATTCTTATAAGTTTAGCAGGTGTAGCTTTAATGTTGGAAAATTCTTGAGAACTGATTTTTTTATCTTTGTTGGTATCAAGTTTGTCAAAAAGTTCAAAACTTTTAGCAAATGAATGTTGCGCATTCAAAATGAAAATTGTAGCCATAAATAAAAGTGACTTTTTCATAAAAACTCCTATATTTTTTCACACAGTAAAAAAAAGCCCCGTAGGGCTTTATAGACCTTACGGGGCTTTATGAAATATTTTGCTGGAGCTCTTGACCGGGATTGAACCGGTGACCTCGTCCTTACCAAGGACGCACTC
>CAYJHG010000365.1:0-1924 GCA_964369535.1 uncultured Desulfovibrionaceae bacterium | reverse complement strand
CCCATGCCGACGGTCACATGAAAACAAACATGAGCCCCGATGAACAAGCCATTGCTTATTTTATGAATAAAGATATGGCCGAAGCTTGGAAATCCAATAAACCTGGTACCGTGCTCGAACTTTTCAGCGATTCAGCACCTGTGGTCTGGTATAACAACATGACCCAAAAAGCTGTGGTGGGTAAGGATGAAAAAGAAAAAGACTTAAAAGCCTTTTTTGCCAAGCATAAGGTTTTGGATTTTATGGCCAGTGATATACGCATCACCAAGGTTGATGATAATATGGGCTTTGTGACCTGCACACAAAAAATGCTTTTGGATAATGTAAAAAACAATGCCCAAGGCGAAGTGGTTATGCAAACCATTTATGAAGTTGCCAAAGCTAAAGATGGCAAGTGGAATGCTGTTCGTGAAATGACATTTATGGGCGACGCCGTTAATTAACTTTTACTACATTTTAAAAATATACCTTCCCTTTAAAGCTCCCTAATTTTCAGGGAGCTTTTTTTAAACTTACTCCAACACTCCAAGAGCTCTTACACAATGAGTTTTGCAGAAATTCCTTCTTACTGAAATTGTATCTGAAACGTTTCAGTCTTACGCAATACCCAAATTTTGGCAAAGTGCCCTCACGCGCTCATGAAAATCTTCATGGGTTATACATTTTATCCACCCTAAACAAAGGAGGACATATGGGATTTGGAGGAGGAGGCAGCAGCACGCCGCCAGCACCAATTTATACTGAGCCAGAAAAGCCACAAACGCCAAAACCTGTTACCGAAGCAGCCACCGCCGCAAGGCAAGCACAAAAAGACAAAGCTGCCAAGGCCGCAGGTATTCAGGGCAGTATTTTAACAAGCCCCTTGGTGGCGCAAACTACGCAGAACACTAATTCTAAAACACTTTTAGGCCAATAGGACACAGTATGAACACAGCACACCCTACCCATTCCGGCCTATGGCAACGCCATGCTAGGCTTTTGGAGGCAAGACAAAGCTTTGAACCGGCTTGGCGCGATTTGGCAGACCATTTTTTGCCCACACGCTATAGGGATGCTTCGCAAAATCCTGACGGTTGGCGAAAAATGCCCATGCTTAACCATAATCTGGTGGACGCTACCGGCATTTTGGCCATGCGTACCTTAGCAGCCGGCTTGCACGGCGGCATGACCAGTCCGGCAAGACCTTGGTTTCAATTAAACCTTGAAGATGCCGACCTTGCCAACCATGCCGAAGTAAAAGAATGGCTGCACGCTGTGGCAAAGCGCATGCGAAAAGTATTTCACACCTCCAATTTCTATAATGCCGTGCACACCCTGTACGCCGAACTTGGGACCTTTGGCACAGCTTTTATGTTGCAGCTTGCCGATATGGAACACGGTTTTCGCTTCTTGCCCTTTTCTGCCGGTGAATATTGCCTTGATACCAATGCGCGCCAAGAGGTGGACGTGGTTTTCAGGCGATTTTCCATGACCACACGCCAATTGGTGCAGCATTTTGGCAAAGAGCGTTTGCCGACCTATTTGCAGCGCAATGGACGTCACGGCAATGACATTGCCCATAGCATTGTACACGCCATTTTTCCGCGTGAAGATATGGGTCATGGCGGCGGTGCCATAACCATGCCCTTTGCTTCGGTATATTGGCTGGAAGGCCATGCCAATCATAGTCAATCTGCAGCAAAATTCAGCAATATGAGTTCATCTGCCTATGGAGAAGGCAGCGTGCATGTTCTTTCTGAATCTGGGTTTGAAGAATTCCCGGGCTATGGTGTGCGCTGGTATGTGGCCGGTAATGAAATCTATGGACGCTCGCCGGCCATGGATGTTTTGCCCGATTGCCGCATGCTCCAGCAAATGGGCATTACTACCTTAAAAGCTATACATAAGGCTGTTGACCCTCCCACAGCGGTGAGCGCTAGCTTAA
>CAYJHG010000364.1:0-1939 GCA_964369535.1 uncultured Desulfovibrionaceae bacterium | reverse complement strand
TGTCGCTATGTGCTTGATTCAGAAATTATGGTCAGCGATGTGCAAGTGGCAGAACCCACAGGCAGCAAGGTAAAAGGCGTGCTTAAGGCAGATCCCAATAAACCTTATGAGGTGGCAGCACCTAGCAATGGCGACTTATGGGTTATGTATGTTCATCCAGGAGATATTGTTCAAAAGGGTGAAGAATTATTCAACGTTTCTATTATGAAGCAAGAAAAAGCTGTGCTTGCACCTTGTGACGGCATAGTGGTTCGTGTGCTTAAAACTGCAGATTATAAAGAAAGTAAGCAAATGACTTCAGTTGTTGAGGGTGAGCTTATTGTGGAGCTTGGGCCTGTGCCGCGTAGATGTACCAATGAAGCGTGCGCTCAGCCCATACCCATGGAGGGCATAGAGTATTGCCCATATTGTGGGGATAAATTAATCTAAATAGTAAAGCCTCTTTGAGATATACGCTCAAAGAGGCTTTTTGTTACCTAGAAGGAAGTTATGACAAAGCACATAGCGTATATTGACGGTCTTAAAGGTTTGTGTGCCGTTGGCGTTGCTGTATTTCACTATCTTTTAGCCTTTGCACCATTTGGCTATATTGGCTGGGAAAGTGGAGTACAGGCCAGTGAAAGAATATCACACTTTTGGTCATATTTTCCCATTTCTATTTTGACGAATGCAGATTTTCCCCTTCATATATTTTTTGCTATTATAGCCTTTATTCCTGCTACACGGTTTTTTGCTTCACAAGATAAAGAATTTATCTACAGGCAAGGAATAATACGCTATTTTCGATTTTTACCCTATGTTTTGGGCTGTGTATTGCTATCTTATGCAACCTATATGTGCGGCTTATATAGCACTAAAGAGCTTGGCGAAGTGCTGAATAATAGTTGGAATACTGCCTTGGTGCCTCAAGGCTATAACCTTTGGGATGCTTTGCAAGCGGGCTTTTTTAAAGCCTTTATTGTAGGAGACGACAAATATGTAAGCCCTTTATGGTGCATGCACATTATATTTTTTGGCTCATACATAAGTTATATTATACTGTTGCTTTTTGGAAATTCTAAAAATAGATATGTGGCCTATGCTTTAATTTTTTTACTTACCTATCCTCTGCCGCTATATGGTTTTTTGGTGGCCGGTATTGTGGCTGCAGATATATATCATGAATACGGGCAAAGTGATTTTTCACGCTATAGCCTAGTATTATTGATTGTTGGTTTTTTGTTAAGTTCTTTTTCAAAAGTGACGTTGCCAGCGCCGATTTTTGTGCAATGGGGTGAAACCATAGGGGCTTTGGCCATATTGCTAGCTTGTTGTTTTAAGCCTGCGTGGCATAGTGTTTTAGGTCATCCCTATCTTGCGTGGCTTGGTAAATACTCTTTTGAACTAATTTTAACACATATGATTGTTGCTTTTAGTTTTTCTTCGTGGATATTTTTGTATATGTATGAGCCCTTAGGCTATTTTTTGGCATTTTTTATCATGGTGGTATTTTCCATCCCTGTGAATGCTTTGTGCATGGTTCTTTTTGCAAAGATTGCAAAGCCCCTTTCTGTATGGCTTTCACGTCATGCATATACATTTTTTATGCAGCAAAAATAGCGTGCTAGGCTGTTGAAAAAGGGCAATCTACTTCGTCAGACTTGTTTTTTCTTTTGGCATGGACCAGAAGAGTCCTATGCTTTCAAGAAAAAACTTCGTCTTCCTTGTATCTTACCCTTTTTGAACAGCCTGTCCTAGCCCCGCAGGCGACGCTTGCGATAGCTTGTGTGCTACAGGACGTAGCACCAAGCGTTATGCGGTCAGTTGAAAAAGCACCATCTGTAGAGCCTGTCCTTGCATTAGGTATTTTTTGAACACCCTGTTCCCAATGAAAACTTTGGCACGTTATTAAAAGAAATTTACCAAAATTAATGTTTGTAATGGATTGTTACGTTAGTTG
>CAYJHG010000363.1:0-1940 GCA_964369535.1 uncultured Desulfovibrionaceae bacterium | reverse complement strand
CTTTGCTGCGTCGCTCGCTAATTGTTTTGCAACATAATCCTTAAAGGGCGATGGGATTTGCGTTATACTATTTTTTGAATAAATAGAAGAAATACGTGTTTGTGTAGTTCCGATGCCTTTGCGGAATTACGTTGCAAAGGGAAGAGTAAAAAGAGCGCGGTTAAATAAGCGCGTTTTGAAAAGGTGAGGGAAAAGTTCTTAACTAAAAGAGGCTCATATGAAATATCCCATATTTACAACACATATGCCGGAGTTGGATAAGATTGTAGATGCTTTATGCAAGCAGGAGTCCTTAGAGGCTGTGTGGCACAAGCCGGCGCACGATGCGCCCATGCCTTCCATAGAGCATTTGCAAGAGATTATGCAGCGCCTAAAAGCAGCTATTTTTCCGGGTTTTTTTGGAGCGTCTAAGGTGCGTTTGGAATCTATGCACTATCATTTAGCGGCCAATTTAGATTCAATTTATCATATGCTTACAGAGCAAATACGTTGCGGCGGCTGTTTTGCTTGTCCTGGAGAAAATGATCCCAGTTGTGGCCTTTGTGTGGACGATGCGGCAAAAGCAGCCATGCAATTTATGCAAAATATACCAGAAATCCGCCGTTTGTTGGCCTCTGATGCCAAGGCTGCATATGAGGGCGACCCTGCCGCCACAAGCCCCGGTGAGACTATTTTTTGCTATCCTTCACTTTTGGCCATGACGCACCATCGCATAGCGCATGAATTATATAAGATTAAAGTTCCTGTAATACCGCGCATTATTTCAGAAATGGCACATGCTCAAACGGGTATTGACATCCACCCCGGCGCCACCATTGGCGAAGATTTTTTTATAGACCACGGAACGGGCGTGGTTATTGGTGAAACTTGTATTATTGGGCGCGGTTGCCGCATTTATCAAGGGGTAACGCTTGGTGCATTGTCTTTTCCAAAAGATACTGATGGCACCTTGACTAAGGGTATTGCGCGGCATCCCATATTAGAAGACAGTGTTACTGTGTATGCCGGTGCTACTATTTTGGGTCGTATCACCATAGGTAAAGGAGCTATTATTGGCGGTAATGTGTGGGTTACTGACCATGTGGCGGCGGGCGCGCGTGTTGTTCAAGAGCATGCTGTGCGCAATGGTAAAAAGCTTATGGGAGATAAAAAGCTCAATAATTAACAAATATAAGGACTTGAGCCATGGGAAAAAAGACAAAGAAAAAAAAGAAAAAACCTTGCACCTGTAAAAAAAAGCTTAAATGGTGCGATAAAAAATGTAAGAAATAAGATTATTGCACGGCACTTACGCTTTTAAACAGTGATTTAATCTTTCTTATAACTCTTCCTATGAAGTGCTTTGCTACTGCTATAAAACGCTTAAAAGGAAATTTAATTCTAGTGTTTAAGCTGCAAGGTAGGATATGGTGTGCAAACTTTTCTTTGTTTTCCAAAATGTACTTGGGAAATGATTTATCGATGGGGACGCTAGAATAAACATACTCTCTACCAAATATATCGTCTCCATTTTCAATGGCTTTTTTTAATGATGCTTTGTCTTTATATTTAGCAAGATTAAATTCTTGGTGTGAAAAGGATTCTATTTTTTTTATAATTGACTCTATTCCACCTAAATATGAAAAGTGCCAACCTGCATTTTTTATTTTTTTTGCTAATGTATAGTGCCGCAGCATATTAGGGGTTGTGCCAATATTATAGTTTTCTGGTAGATATAAACTATATTGATAGCCCTTTTTAGGAAGTTCCTTTGAAAAATGTTTATATTTTAACATTCTTGTTCCACAACGCCAAGTTCTCTCTGAAATATTAAGCATGTTAAAGTAATAGTAATACATTTCCATTTCAAGAAGCGCTATGTCATCTGTTGTAGCATATTTTGCAATTATTTCAGGTTTTGGAATTTCATCTACATCAGAAATTAAGATTATGTCATCGCA
>CAYJHG010000362.1:0-1944 GCA_964369535.1 uncultured Desulfovibrionaceae bacterium | reverse complement strand
GAAAGTAAGCAAAAGTAATGCAAAGAGACGCAAGGTCGCATGGTGTTTCTATCCGTTCAGGTCGCCTTGTTCGCTCGATAGCTCGCTTGCTACTCGATCCTCCCGTCGGGTTAGGGAATATGATATCGTAAGACCTCTGCGCAATTCGCTAAAAGCAACAAAATGCATGGACTGCTTCGTTGCGCTCGCAATTGTTTTCGTTATAATATCAAGTAACAATTGCGAGAAAAAGCGCTGCAAACCTTTCATATTATGAAAACCTAGTTAGCGCTTTTTCGTGGCAATCCATGCCTTTTTGAATTGAACCTCTTCTTGTATGAAAAAATCTATAGCTCAAAAAATTACTAGGCCTTTTTGTAAATCTAAGTTTATTGCATTTGCAAAGTGCGGACATTCTATATATAAATCTAATAGCGTGATGGGAAGGGGCGGTTTTTGGCGCGAGCACTTGTCCTTTTAGGGGAAAGTTTTCCTCTTCCCCCCACGAAAAAAACACAAAACAAATAAATAAAAAAAACAAAAAATAATATAATGCCAAGTCTTATTTCACTATTCATATCGGCTTTTTTAGCAGCCACTTTGTTACCTGCGCAGTCAGAGTTATTGTTGGGTGCTCTGGTGTTGCAGGTTGAGCATGCGACGTGGGTGCTGGTGCTTGTGGCTGGCATGGGTAATACTTTGGGTTCGTGTGTTAATTGGCTTTTAGGACGTTTTTGTATGCGTTATAAGGAGGCTAGGTGGTTTCCTGTGAAGGAGCGTATGCTTTTACGGGCGGAGGCTTGGTACAGCAGATATGGGCGGTGGTCTTTGTTGTTATCTTGGGCGCCGATTATTGGGGATCCTTTGACTTTGGTGGCGGGTTTATTGCGCGAGCCTTTTGTTTCTTTTGTGATATTGGTGGCGGTGGCTAAGGTGGCGCGTTATGTTGTGGTTGTGGCTTTGGCTTTGGGATTGATGTGAGTATGTCAGCAATGCTTTTTCTTTACTTTGCCCATTGTTTTGAATAAGGTGTCTTGATGGTTAGATTTTTGATTGAACAAGAGGAGTCAGTATGAAATTGTTAGATATGGCCAAAGCACCTGGCTGAGCAGCGAAGGTTGCTCCGGAGGTTCTGGAGCGAGTGCTTACTGCCATGCCTAAAGATACCGCATCTTCCCTTGAAACAAGGGTCATAGCTGGTCGTGCGCGTAATGAAGATGCCGCCATTGTGCATTTTCCGGCTGGGAAGGCTTTGGTGCAGACTGTGGATATTTTAACTCCCATTGTGAATGACGCGTATAATTTTGGACGTATTGCTTGTGCCAATGCTCTTTCTGATGTGTATGCTATGGGTGGTAGCCCTTGGTGTGCCATGAATATGCTTTTCTTTCCCACGGCTTGCCATGCCCAAGAGGCAGATCATGTCATGGGGCAAATTTTGCGCGGTGGATTGGATGCACTGCATGAAGCAGGTGCTGTGCTGGTGGGCGGGCATACTGTGGAAGATGATGCCATAAAATATGGTCTTTCGGTGACAGGTACCATTGAGCCGGATAAGGCCGCCACCAATGACGGCTTGCGCGTTGGCGATGTGCTTATTCTTACCAAGCCTTTGGGCACTGGGGTGTTGGCCACAGGTGTGAAGGCGCGTTGGGACGAGTTTGAAGAAAGCGAGGCCTTGCTTACAAGATGGTGTGGACATTTGAATAAAGAAGCGTCTAAGATAATACATGAATTTTCTTTAAAAGCTGCTACAGACATTACAGGCTTTGGTCTTGGTGGTCATGCCATAGAAATGGCTCTGGCTTCTCGGGTGCAGGTGGTGCTTGAAAGTACAGCGCTTCCTTTGATGCCCCATGTGTTAGAATATGCCAGCCAAGGGCTTATTCCTGCAGGTTCATTTGTGAATAAAAAATATTGGCAAAGGTTTACCCAGGTGACAGCAGGCGTAGATGCTCTTTTGCT
>CAYJHG010000361.1:0-1964 GCA_964369535.1 uncultured Desulfovibrionaceae bacterium | reverse complement strand
GGTTTTCATCCTCTGTAGTTAAAGAGTCGTGCGCGTCCAAGTCATAAAAACCGTGCACGGCAAAGGGCAAGTCATAATCTGGCACCGCGTCAAAGCGTATAAATCCCATGGTCTTGCCCTCAGGAATGCCCGAAAAAGGCACCATGCCCAAGGGAATGGGAATTTCTAAAGGACTTACCACCACTTCGGTAATTTGGTCTTTATAGCGCTTTTCAAGATAGGCCAAGAGCATATTACCTTCATCAGCGGTAAAGGCTTCCAGCGCGCTTGCAAGGGCATCATCTTCCGTGGCTCCTTCAGGCGTTGTGGCGTCTTTTTTGCCCAATATTTCTAGGGCTCGCAAGGCTTCAAGCTCTTCTTTATTGTCATTGAGTCTAAAAAGATGGGCAATTACATGCCGCCGCCCCTTGAAGCTTTTTAAAGTGGCCTGTATAAGGTAGATGCGGTCAATGTCGATGTCTGGCGGCGCGGCAATAATTCTGTATTCCATATACTACTCCTAGATGGTGAAATATGTCACAAGAAAATTTGTTTACGTTAAAAACTGAGTATACCCCAACGGGCGACCAACCTCAAGCTATCAATCACATCGTGGAAAATATAGCAGATGGAGTAAAAGAGCAAATTTTACTTGGCGTCACAGGCTCCGGCAAAACATTTTCCATGGCCAATGTCATCGCGCGTTGCCATAGGCCTGCTTTGGTGCTTGCGCCCAATAAAACGTTAGCTGCGCAATTATATAATGAATTTAGGGCATTATTTCCTGATAATGCTGTGGAATATTTTGTTTCGTATTATGATTATTATCAACCGGAAGCCTATGTGCCTTCGTCAGATACATATATTGAAAAAGATTCTGCCATCAATGATAATATAGACAAATTGCGCCACGCGGCAACGCATTCCTTACTAACAAGGCGCGATGTGCTTATTGTGGCTTCGGTGTCTTGCATTTATGGCTTGGGCTCACCAGAATATTATTCACAAATGGTCATTCCTGTGCAAGTTGGGCAACACATGTCTATGGACAGCCTTATTACTCGTCTTGTGGAAGTTCAATATGAGCGTAATGATTATGATTTTCACCGCGGTACTTTTAGGGTGCGTGGCGATGTGCTTGAAATTATTCCGGCTTATCATCACGAAATGGCCTTGCGCATAGAATTTTATGGCGATGACATAGAAGCCATGCACGAAATTGATCCCATAACGGGCAATATTTTAGCAAAAGTGGGCAAGACTGTTATTTATCCGGCCAGTCACTATGTTTCGGCCAAAGATAATTTGCGGCGTGCCATGCACGATATACGGGTGGAGCTGCAAGAAAGATTACAATTTTTTAAAAGTCAGAATAAATTGGTGGAAGCCCAGCGCCTTGAACAGCGCACTCAGCTTGATTTGGAAATGCTTGAAGAACTTGGCTATTGTAATGGTGTGGAAAATTATACGCGCCATTTAGACGGACGCAAAGAAGGCGAGCCGCCGCATTGCTTGCTCAACTATTTTCCCAAAGATTTTTTGCTCTTTGTGGATGAATCGCATATTTCCATACCTCAAGTGGGCGGCATGTATAAAGGCGATAGGTCGCGTAAGCAAACCCTTGTGGATTTTGGCTTTCGCCTGCCTTCGGCCTTGGATAATCGCCCCTTGCAATTTGCGGAATTTCAAGAACGCATAGGCCAAACTGTGTATGTTTCTGCCACACCCGGACGTTATGAAATTCAAGAATCTCAAGGTATTGTGGCGGAACAAATCATACGCCCCACAGGTCTTTTAGATCCTTTGGTTGAGGTGCGCCAAACCAAGGGACAAATGGAAGACTTGCTTGCTGAATGCAAGGCCAGAGCCGCTAAGGATGAGCGCGTGCTCGTGACCACCTTAACCAAGCGCATGGCCGAAGATTTGACTGAATTTTGCCACAATATGGGAGTTCGTGCGCGTTATTTGCATTCAGATATTGATAC
>CAYJHG010000360.1:0-1978 GCA_964369535.1 uncultured Desulfovibrionaceae bacterium | reverse complement strand
GCAAATTTTGGCAAATATCTTTAATAA
This sequence comes from uncultured Desulfovibrionaceae bacterium, assembly GCA_964369535.1. GTDB lineage: Bacteria > Desulfobacterota > Desulfovibrionia > Desulfovibrionales > Desulfovibrionaceae > CAYJAD01. Next base: position 1,951 of record CAYJHG010000360.1, on the reverse strand, counting down.
TGGCATGGCTTGCCGCATGCCCGTCAAAAGCACCGTCAAGGTCAACCACATGCAGCCACTTAGCACCGGCGTTTTGCCAAGCAAGGGCAGCTTTCACAGGATTGTCTTCAAAAACGGTACTTTCTTCGGCACGGCCTTGCTTTAAGCGCACAGCCTTACCGCCTTGAATATCTACGGCCGGAAAAATAATCATTCTAATCCCAATTCCTTAACAGCTTGATTGACGGCTTCTTGGGTAAGCTCTTCTGCTGTTACCCAACCGGCGCCGCGTTTGAAAAAATCACCCATATTGAGGAAGTTGTCCACAAGGCCTTCTTGCTGTACTTCATACACAGAGCGACGGAAAATGCGCTGCTGGCGAATGTCTAAGAGAAAAAATTCTGCGCGAACGTGAGCTGCCTTGGTCACACCGGCGCGAGAACCTTGGCGTTGATGCCAGTTTAAAATTTGTGGCACCAGCAAGAAATCCACTTGATATTCACGCCCATACTGGAGCCAAAACGCTAAAGCTTGGGGTGTAGCAGCGGCATGATAGTCGGCCAAAGTAAGGGTGAGCGGTCTTGGCAACACATTGATGGTGCGTTGATTTTTTTGCATGGCACCGCGTAGCATAAGGTCCAGCTCGGGCATGGCTGTGGGGTCAAGTTTGCCTTGATTTTGCGGAATATAACCGGTGATGAGCTCTGCTGTGCTGGTGGGTTGGGTAAAGGGAACCACACCCAAACGGATTTCAAGGGGTACAACAGAAGCCGAACGGGCGGCACTTTTACCGCTGTTTTGGCAAGCCGTGGTGAATAAGAGTGTAAAACTTAGTAAGCTTAAAAGTAAAAGGGATTGTAAACGCATTAATCAAGACCTCCTTTGGTGCTGCGAATAAGACTGCCGTGCACTTGCACAGCTTGGGCCAAGGCAAGACCTAGGCCTTTGGCTGCCGATTCCAATAAGTGATGGCCATTTTTGCCATAATGAAAGCTAATGTGCAGATTGCAACGGGCAGCTGTAGCAAAAGCTTTGTAATATTCTCGCCATACGTCCACTTCTTCTCCGGCTAATATGGGAGGAAGCAGAGCTTCGCCGCGCCATTCAAGCCAAGGACGCCCGGAAATATCAAGGGTTACATCGGCTAAGGCTTCGTCCATGGGCACACGCCCATAACCTACACGGGCAATGCCTTTGCGATCACCAAGAGCATCTAAAAAAGCTTGCCCAAGGCATATGCCCACATCTTCAAGGGTGTGGTGTGAGTCAATATGCGTGTCGCCTTGGCAAGAAAGCTCAAGGTCAAAGCCAGCCCAAAAAGCCGTAAGCGTGAGCATGTGGTCAAGCATGCCCACGCCGGTATTTATGTGTATTTGGTTTTCGCCTTCGTTTTTTTGACCAAGGTGCAGAGTTAATTTTATATCGGTTTCCTTGGTGGTGCGTTCAATATGTGCGCTGCGTATGCTCATGCAGACTCCTCAATTTTTGCTGGATTTTTTGCATCTTGTGTATGCTCTGGTGCTTCATCGTCTGAATTTGCTGTTTTCTTTTTGCGTCCAAATGTAAGCGCCACAAATATGCTTAATTCATATAAAAGCATCATGGGCATGGCCATGAGTAATTGCGAAATAACATCCGGTGGGGTTAAAATGGCAGCCACAATAAAGGTGCATAAGATGGCATAGCGGCGGACAGAGCGCATTTTTTCAGCGGTCACAAGGCCAATGCGCGCAAGGAAAAATGTGAATAAAGGCATTTCAAATATGAGCCCAAAAGCTATGAGCAATTTTAAAGAAAAGCCCAAATATTCGCTCAAAGAAGGCATGGCTGCTATGTCTTCGCTGGCAAAACCCACAAAAAAAGTAAAAGCATAAGGAAAAACTACGAAGAAACAAAAAGCCGCACCACTTATAAAAAATATGGCGGAAATCATGGCCATGGGCACCATGTATTTTTTTTCTTCGTCATAAAG
>CAYJHG010000359.1:0-1979 GCA_964369535.1 uncultured Desulfovibrionaceae bacterium | reverse complement strand
CACCTTGGCTATGTTGCAAAGTTCTTCTTCGGCAAAGGCAGCCCCAAAAAATTGCATACCCACAGGAAGATTGCTTTCACTACCCATGCCCACAGGCAAGGCAATGCCCGGTAATCCTGCCAAGTTAAGGCTTAAAGTATACACGTCTTTCAGATACATTTGTAAGGGATCATTATTTAAAGATCCCAGCTTCCAAGCTGTTACCGGAGATACGGGGCCGCAAATAACATGGCAAAGTTCTAAGGCATCGCTGAAATCCTTGGCTATGAGGCGGCGCACTTCTGCGGCTTTGCGGAAATAGGCGTCATAATAGCCGGAAGAAAGCACATAGGTACCTAGCATAATACGTCTTTGCACCTCTTGCCCCAAGCCTTCACTGCGTGACTTGATATACAATTCAGCCAAATTTTGCGCAGACTCGCTACGTTTGCCATAGCGCACGCCGTCAAAGCGGGCAAGGTTGGAGCTAGCTTCTGCCATGGCCACAATATAATATGTTGCAATGGCCGCATGGGTATGGGGCATGGTTATGGAAACAAGCTCTGCACCCAATTCTTGCATACGTTTAAGGGCAGCTTCGCAAGCTTCGCGCACCTCATCTGCCAAGCCTTCACCAAAAAATTCTTTGGGAACACCCACACGCACGCCTTGTAAATCTTGTTTTTTCTCAAGAGCTTGTACATAGGCACCCACAGGGCGTGGGTCGGAAGTGCCGTCTCGCTCATCGTAACCGGCAATGGTTTCTAAGATCAAAGCGCAATCTTCCACATTACGCGCAAGGGGGCCTATTTGGTCTAAGGATGAACCATAAGCAATGGCGCCATAGCGTGACACGCGCCCATAGGTGGGCTTTATGCCCACACAGCCGCACAAAGAAGCCGGTTGACGAATGGAGCCACCTGTATCGGAACCTAAGGAAGCAAAGCATTGCTTGGCCACCACCGAAGCGGCCGAACCGCCACTGGAACCGCCGGGAACGCAGTCTACATTATGTGGATTATGCGTGGCATAAAAAGCAGAATTTTCTGTGGTGGAGCCCATGGCAAATTCGTCCATATTGTTTTTGGCTAAGATAATGGCTCCGGCCTCGCGTAATTTTTCCACCACATGCGCATCATAAAAGGGCACAAAATTTTCTAATACTTTAGAACCGGCCGTGGTCACAAGCCCCTTGGTGCAAAGAACATCCTTCACCGTTACTGGCACACCCCATAAAGGCTTGGTAGTGTCTATGCCTTGTTTATCCATAAGCCGCGCTTCTTCAAGGGCTTTTTCATTACGCCCCAAAAGGGCTTTGATATTGGGTTCGGTGGCGTCTATTTGGGCAAGGCAAGCAGCGGTTACTGCTTCGGCTGTGAGCTCGCCTTTGGCTAAAGCATTGCGAACTTCTTTAAGACTTAAGCTACATATTTCCATTTTATTACCTACTAGGCGGTTGAAAAAACACAATCTGCTTTGTCAGATACACTTTTTTTCGTGCCATGGACCATAAGAGCCCTATGCTGCCTCAAAAAAGCTATCTTTCTCGCATCTTGTATTTTTTTGAATCGCCTGTCTAAAGTTGTTATTTTAAAAAACTACCCCAAGGCAGATTCTTAATCAACTGTTATACATTTTATGGCCCATGCAACGAAAAAAAAGACATTTGACGAAGCAGATTGCCTTTTAAAATAGTTTGTCACACGATGCGGGGCACTATAAAGTAATGCTCATCCTTTTGAGGAGCATTGCCAAGCACTTCTGCAGTGGTAAAAGATGGCTTAACCACATCTTCACGCACAGCGCTTTTATGCAAAGAAGGGCTGTACATGGGCTCCACCCCTTGGGTTTCCACTTTGGCCAATACATGCATATAATTTAAAATATCTGCAAATTGATTGGCAAAAATCTCTTGTGTTTCCGGTGCAATGTCAAGGCGAGCCAAGGCCGCCATATGTTGCACATCCTTTGTGGTAATGGGCATGGTATATCCTTTTTTT
>CAYJHG010000358.1:0-1994 GCA_964369535.1 uncultured Desulfovibrionaceae bacterium | reverse complement strand
TGCCCCGCTCTTTGCGCCAACGCATACGCCAAATTGACAAAGCCATGCGCACGGTTGCGCAGTTGCACGGCAGAACTGCCACAGAAGAAGAATTACAAGAAATGACGGGCTTAAACCCTGAAGAAATACAACAAGGCCTTCAAGCCTTGCACAATCAACTATGGGTGTCTCTTGACGCTGTGCAAGAATCTTGCATGGGTGAAGCAAGCTCACATGAAGAACCTTACCAAGCAACAGCGGCAAGGCAAATGCTTGAGCGATTGGTGCCCCTTATGGATGCATTGACACCAAGGGAAAAATTGGTATTGTCCCTTTATTACACGGACGAACTAAATATGCGTGAAACGGCCTTGGTTATGGGTATTACGGAAGGACGCGTTTCCCAACTCCATGCTCAGGCTTTGCGCAGATTACGTCAGGAATTTTTACATTCCTATGGTGAAGACACAGTTTAGCATTTAAAAAACTAATTACTGGGGGTAATTATGGGATTTGATCCAAACATGCGCGTTCTAGTTGTTGACGATTTTTCCACCATGCGTCGCATTGTGCGCAATATCTTGCGCCAGCTTGGCTTTAACAATGTGGTGGAAGCAGACGACGGCTCCACAGCCTGGGAAGTGCTGAATCGTGAAAAAATCGATTTCATTGTTTCAGACTGGAATATGCCCATTATGACAGGCATAGAGCTTTTGCGAAAGGTTCGCTCCAGCGAAAATTTAAGCGAAATTCCTTTTCTTATGGTTACGGCAGAAGCCCAACAAGAAAACATCTTAGAAGCGGTACAAGCTAAGGTATCTAACTATATTGTTAAACCTTTTACAGCTGATACCATGAAACAAAAAATCGATAAGATTTTCCCATAAGCTCGCTTGGCTGCCCTTGGCGGCCAAGAAGCCCTATGGTTTTTATGGGGTAGTGTATGTCTAATGCTCAAAAAAATGATTTGCCCTTTGAAAACGAAGGCACGGCTGAAGCCAATGAGCAAGACTCACTCAATGTTCAAGTGAGCGGAGAAAACCAAAATCTGCCCGCAGAAGTGGGTGAAACACTACCCGAAGAAAAAAAAGTCGAACTAGACCTTGATGGCGCCGACTTTTTAAATGACGAAGCAGAAGAAGCTTCCAAAGAGGAAGAAAAGTCTGAAGAAGGCACTCCTTCTGAAGAAGAAGCAGAAGAAAAACCCAAAAGCAAGAAAAAGCTCTTTATTATAGGGGGAGCAGTTATACTATTGCTTGTGGTAGGCGCCCTTGTATGGTGGTTCTTTCTGCGCGACACAGAACCACCTGTGCCACCGGTGGAACCTATTATCATCGAAGTGGCACCACAAGTACCGGTGGAACCTGCACCTTCAGACGACTTTATCGTTTCCTTTGATCCATTTTGGGTGCCCTTGCCTGACGAAAAAGGCGGGGAAGTTTTTCTTGTATGTAAATTTGCCATTGTAAGCAAAAGCGAACAGTTGAGCCTTGAAGCACAAAATAAAATTGTTCTTCTGCGTGATGCTGTGTATTATTACCTTGTAAACAAGCCGTATCATTTCCTTATTGATGCAGACAATGTGGAAACCATTAAAAAAGACTTAATGTCTGTTTTCAGCGGCTATTTAGTAAGTGGAAAAATTGACGATATGTTATTTGAGAGCTACCTCGGCAAATAACAATGCATCATAAAAAAATTGTATAGCATAACACTGTAGAAAAAGAACAGCGTGCCACAGGATGTGGCAAGCCCCGCAGGGGAGCAAGCCAAAGCCAGCCGAAATTTATTTTCGGCGCCAGCGGCGCTTGCGATAGCTTGTGTGCTACAGGACGTGGCACCAAGCGTTATACTATTAGTCCAAAAAAAGAGTAGAGGGAGCCTTATTATTTGATATAATTACCGAACATATACCTTTGTTTTTGACAAAGGAGGTACACCATGGAAGTAAGAGCCACATTAGCCATGCTTTATGCGCAGACAAGTTTTACCGCCCGCGCCGCACATGATGCCTC
>CAYJHG010000357.1:0-1999 GCA_964369535.1 uncultured Desulfovibrionaceae bacterium | reverse complement strand
TTTTTGTTTTTTTTTTTTTTTTTTATTTTAATCAAAACCACCCCCCCCCCCCCCCCCCCCCCAGAAAGAAATCAAATAAATTAAAAAATTACTCTTTGCCTACTAAGTGCATAAGGCGTAAGAGTTGATGGGTAAAGCCTGCTTCGTTGTCATACCAGACGATAGCTTTAATAAGGTTTTCTTCGCTGACCATGGTACAGAGGCTGTCTACAACGCCGCCGAAAGTGCTTCCTGCAAAGTCCACAGATACTAGCGGTTCGTCGCAGTAGCCAAGGGTATTTTTTAAAGCTCCTTGGCTTGCCGCTTTAAAGGCATCGTTCACCATTTGCACAGTACAAGCTTTTTCCACTTCGCACGTTACGTCCACCAAGGACACATTGGGTGTGGGCACACGCACAGCCATGCCCCCAAGTTTATTGGTAAGTTCTGGTAAAACCAAGGCTAAGGCTTTGGCCGCACCTGTGGATGTGGGAATCATGGACGTGCCGGCGGCTCTGCCGCGGCGTATGTCCTTGTGTGAACCGTCTAAAATACGTTGGCTCATGGTGTAGGAGTGAATGGTATTCACAAGGCCGTGCTTTATGCCAAAGCTTTCGTGTAAAACTTTGGCCGCAGGGGCAAGGCAGTTTGTGGTACACGAAGCTGCAGAAATAACAGTGTGTTTTTCCGGGTCATATTTTCCATCATTCACGCCGTATACAATGGTAATATCGGCATCATTACAGGGGGCGCTGATGATGACTTTTTCGGCACCGGCTGCAAGGTGCAAGCTAAGGCCTTCGTGGGTTTTAAGGCTGCCGCTGGTTTCTACCACAAGGGAAACACCGAGCTTTTTCCAGGCCCATTCGCCGGCCTTATGGCGTGTCACGGGAATGCTTATGCCGTCAATGATGAGGCCATTTTCGTCATGTCCCACTTGTCCGGCATAGGTGCCGTGGGTGGAGTCATATTTGAATAAATAGGCCAAGGATTCATTACTGGCGCGAGCGTTGATGGCTCCCACTTTTACAGTATTATCCTTTACCAAAAGACGGAGCAAATAGCGTCCGATACGTCCAAACCCATTAATACCAACAGTTACTGCCATGCTATTCTCCTAACAATCATGCAATGAACAATTATACTTTTCCGGATGTGCCCATCACATTACGGATTTTATGTGCAACCATATTTTTTACTGCATCGCGTGCAGGCTTTAAATAACCGCGAGGGTCAAATTGTGCCGGTTCATTGACAAAGAATTTGCGGATGCTGGCTGTCATGGCTAAGCGAATATCTGTGTCCACGTTAATTTTGCAAACAGCCATGCTGGCTGCTTTGCGCAACATATCTTCAGGAACCCCTTTGGCACCGCCAACTTCACCACCATATTCATTACACATATTTAGAAATTCTTCTGGCACGCTGGATGCACCGTGTAACACAAGGGGATAATTAGGCAAGCCAGCAGCTATTTTTTCTAATCTTTCAAAATCAAGCGTGGCTTCGCCTTTAAACTTATAGGCGCCGTGGCTTGTGCCAATGGCCACAGCCAAGGAGTCACAACCGGAACGTTGCACAAATTCTATGGCTTCGTCGGGTTCGGTAAATACGTGTACGTCTGAAGAAACATGCTCTTCAATGCCTGCTAATTTGCCAAGCTCAGCTTCTACCCAAACGCCTTTGTCGTGCGCATATTCGACAACTTGTTTTGTTAAGGCAATGTTTTCTTCAAAGGGTAAGTGCGAACCGTCAATCATAACCGAGGTAAAACCGCCGTCAATGCAAGCTTTGCAAAGTTCAAAAGAAGAACCGTGGTCTAAATGCACAACAGCAGGCACGTCATTTTCTATGAGAGCTGCTTCCACAAGCTTCATAATATAGGTTTGACCGGCATAAGAGCGAGCGCCGGCTGATACTTGCAAAATCACTGGAGCTTTTTCCTGGTGTGCAGCTTCCATAATGCCTTGAATAATTTCCATATTATTCACATTAAAGCCGCCAACGGCATAGCCTTCGG
>CAYJHG010000356.1:0-2022 GCA_964369535.1 uncultured Desulfovibrionaceae bacterium | reverse complement strand
TGCGTCAATATTTTTCTGCAACACTATGCGGCGGCAGTGTTTGCACAATGCCTTGGCCGTCTACGACTTGCAGCACCGAAGTAATTTTTGCTTCTAAATTATGCAATTTTTTTTCAAGCATATCGATTTGTTTTTGCTGAAAAGTTAAAGCATCATGTAGTTCTTTAAGGTTTTTTTCTTGAAAATACTGACCCTCTTCCAGAAGGTCTATTCTTTGGCCTTGGTCAACCATGTTTTTTTCCTTTATGTTCTTGGTGGGTTGGCGCATGGCGCGACTTCTGCACCTTATCTTGGTTTTTCTTATGTTTTCTGCCTATATTTGGCATGAGTATGGCATGTTGCTGCAATCGTTCGGCATCGGTGCGTGCCACAAAAATGGGATTTTTTTGTGTATCAAGCCCTGTGTAATACATGGCCGTGGAAACAGTGCCGGGTGTGGGAATAAAGCATTGCACCTGCTGCGGTTTCCAGCCGCGCTCACGCAGCCATGCCGCCAGTTCTCGCATGTGCGCATCCGTACAACCAGGGTAGGCACTCATAAGATAGGGCACCACATATTGTTCACGCTTGGCCGCATGGCTATGGCTTTGAAAAGCCTTTAAAAATACTTCAAAAACGTGCAAAGGCGGCTTGCGCATATAGTCAAGCACCTCGGCCGCACAATGCTCCGGCGCAATTTTTAATTGTCCACCGGTAAATTCATTGGTGTAGGCAAGCACAGCTTCTGGCTCATGCATGGCTATGTCTGCGCGTATGCCACTGGCCACGCGAACATGCTTAATGCCTGGAATATTACGCACATTTCGCAAAAGTTCCACATGTTCTTTTTGCGGAGTTTTAAAAAATGAACACACCTTTGGGTGACAGCAAGACACCCGCGTACAGCTTTTTTTATTGGCACAATAGCCTTGCCACATATTGGCTGTAGGCCCGCCCACATCGGAAATGCTGCCGGAAAATTTCTTTTGCTTGGTCATGCCTTGGGCTTCACGCAAAATGGACTCTTGCGAGCGTGAACTTATGCGCCGCCCTTGGTGCAAGGCCAAAGAACAAAAGGCACAGCCGCCGCCACAACCGCGATGCGAAGTGATGCTTGTGCGCAACATTTCTTCTGCAGGTATGGCCTTATTATAGCTGGGATGTGCTGCTCGCTTAAAGGGTAAAGCATAGAGCACATCCATTTCTGCTTGGCTTAAAGGCTTTGCCGGCGCAGCCACAATGAGTGCGCGCTTATCATACATTTGTATGGCATAACCTTGCCCCTTATGCACATGTTTTTCCATTTGCAAAGTGGCGTCCATGAGCAGACTAGGATCTTGCAATAGGGCCTCATGGCTTGGCAAGTGTATGGCTATTTCTTCCGGCGCAATATCTTCTTTTTTGCCCATCCAAGCCGTGCCAGCAATGTGGGTTAAAGGCAAGCCGTCACGGCAATGCTCTGCCATGGTGAGCAAGGCTCGTTCTGCCATACCGTAGATAAGATACTCTGCTTTTGCATCAAGCAAAATAGAACGGCGAATGGAATCTGTCCAGAAATCATAATGACTTATGCGGCGCAAAGAAGCCTCAATGCCTCCAAGTACCAAGGGCAAACCGGGAAAAGCTCGCCTTACCAAATTGCTGTATACCACAGAAGCCCTGTTGGGTCTGGCGCCGGCCTCACCGCCGGGAGTATAACTATCGTCATGGCGTTTTTTTCTAAAGGCCGTATAGTGGGCAAGCATGGAATCTAAGGCACCGGCTGTAATACCGGCAAAAAGCCTTGGCCGCCCCATGCGCGTAATATCTTCTGTATCTTGCCACTGAGGCTGTGCACAAATGCCCACTTTAAATCCATGCGCCACCAAATGTCTGCCTAAAAGCGCCACCCCAAAGGCAGGATGGTCTACATAAGCATCGCCTGTGATAAATAAAATATCCAGTGCGTCCCAATGGAGCGCGTCCATTTCTTCGCGGGTCATGGGTAGAAAGGGGGGGGATTTTTTTTCTTTCATATATTGTGCCATAAAAGGCTGATAATTC
>CAYJHG010000355.1:0-2037 GCA_964369535.1 uncultured Desulfovibrionaceae bacterium | reverse complement strand
CACGCCTGTTGAGACTCATTCTTCGCCTCCTCGATGTATGTGGCGTTATAAGTGAGTAGTCCCAAGGTCACAACGACCCTGTTTTGCACCATTATATTCAAAAAAAAAATAGTGTCAATGCAATAGGCAAGTTTTTTAACTTTGGGCAAAGTTTTTGTAAGCATAAAAAACCTTTTCCATTCAGGCATTATAGAGAGATAAAAAAAATCAAGGACATACTTGCAGGCAGTAAATAGCATGGCGCTGCTTAAAAACTCTTTGAGCAGCAGATGCTAAGTCGCGCGTCTTTATAAATCAAGAATAAACTCAATAATGGAACCGTTGGAGCTAATGCACGGCATTTGCAGAGCCTTGCTTAAGCGGTCAAGATTTTCCGTGGCTTGGAAATTGGTGCACGAAGCAAAACACACATCGGCTTCATTGGGTATGGCCTCTTTGGCGTCTACCACAAAATTATATACTGTGTCGCTTGGCACTTGCAATATATCAGTGTCGGCTAATAAGCCCATGCCTTTTTGATAACATATGGTATAGCCAAAATGGCTGAGCGATGTGTTCATAAAAGCTGTGACTGCATCGGTGTAAGGGGTAAAAAGAGCAATATTTTTCGCTTGTCTTTTTTGCAAAGCCTTAAGCACAGCCCCAAAAGCTGTACTGCTTTTGCAATGCAATGTGTCAGAGATTTGCTTTTCTATGGCTTGCATGCGGTGAAAACCTCCGGCAACAGATGCTGATGTGCATCCAAAAATGGCGCAGTGAAAATCTGTAACTCCCTTTAATAATTCTAAGGCTTTGGGGAGTTCTTCGTCAACCATGCGTATTTCGGCCTCTTCTGAAACATCTTCTAAATACATGCGACATACATGCACAGAATATTCTTCACTCAAATGTGTGTGCAGGTCTTGTTCTAATATAATGTCGGTGTTGGGAATGATAAGGGCAACACGTTTTTTTGGCATATAAGACATGGGCTTTTCCTTTAATGATGTGATGTTTAAATGTTCTATTGGAAACCCATCTGCATCATATTGGCAGAAATAATTTGGGTTTGTTCTTGAAGGTCTTTGATAATATTTTCTGTATCCTTATCAATATGAAAAGAAGTTCCGGTAATGCTTATGGCTGCAATGCAGATTTGATTGATGATGATGGGCACAGATATGGCCGAAATGCCTTCTAAAAGCTCTTGGGCTTCTTTCGAAAAAGTATTTTTACGAATTTTATCAAGTTCAGCCAGAAGCATATTTTTATCTGTTATGGTGTAGGACGATATTTCTTTGAGGGGATGTATTTTTAAATACGTCATAATTTGCTCTTCGCTCATGGTAGAAAGGGCAAGCTTGCCCGTGGCTGAGCAATACAAGGGATGATTTCCAAAGTCGCTGTCGAATGTGTGTGGAATTAACAGGGGAAATGTGATATATGTAATTAGGTGTTCCCTCGTTAAGGTAATAGAGTTTGGCAGAATAATTGTATTTTTTTACCAAAAATTCCATGTGAGATTTGGCATTGTGTACTATAAGAGCTTTTCTGGAATCGTCTGCAAAAATATATTTACTAAGCAGGCTTGGGCCAAGCAAATACTTTCCCGAGCGGGATTGCCATAAATAACCGCTATGCTTAAGGGTGCTTACTATGCCGTGCACGGTGCTTTTATTCAAATTAAGGGCAACACTTATGTCAGAAAGTGTGAGCTGTGTACTATTTTCACTAAAGCAATTTAATATATCAATAGCCCTTTGTACGGATTGTATATTTTTTCCTGTGGTGTCAGACATGGTGCATCTCCTATGGTATGTATAGACTTAATGTTTGGCATTGTCAAACCTCATAGGGTAATGTCAAAAAGCGCTTGACGCAGGCATTTTTTTTGGATAAGCAAGAATTGTTGTTTGATAATGCTGAACGATAAGTTTTTTTACAAGGAGTGAGAAAAGATTATGAAGTCGTACACATTGAAGGAGAAATTGAGGCACCTTGGTCCCGGAATTTTAATTGTTGGTTCTTTTATTGGTCCAGGCACCATTACCAGTGCCA
>CAYJHG010000354.1:0-2046 GCA_964369535.1 uncultured Desulfovibrionaceae bacterium | reverse complement strand
GAACTGCAAAAACTCTCACTCATGGCCCCACAAGGGCAAGTTTCTTTGGATATGGTAGGATCAGGAACATATGTTCCAGAGTCAGACATATTTTCTTTTATCAGTTTCATTCAAGTGGGTAATATTGCAGCGGCCTGGCGTGAAATTTACAGAAGCCAAAAAGATGTAGATGCTCTCTTTTTCCCTTTCTTAGCCTTGCTGCAACGCGAGGCCAAGCTTCTGTGGCAAATCTTAGCAGGGGAGCAAGTACATGTGCATCCAAAAGCAGCAAGACAAAAAGAACTTTGCGCCAAGCGTTTAGGATTTCACGGAATTACACATTTATTATCTGCCATTACCCGTGCTGAATATTATGTAAAAAGTGGCGAAAGGAATGTTGAGCAAACATTGGAAGCACTTGTTGCTGACCTTGTGCTCCTGTTTCAAACGAAATAATCTGTATTGTTTTTTAACAAATTTTGATAAAAAACATATTCTTTACATGGCGCCCCTTGCGCAATGTACAAAACTGCTTACTCTATGACAACGATACAAAAAAATAGCACTTTACAAAGCGGTCATAGGCAGCGTTTAAAAAAGCGTTTTTTACGAGAACCGCAGTATACCGAAGATTATGAGTTGCTTGAGATCTTACTGGGATATGGTATTTTACGAAAAGATACCAAACCCCTAGCTAAAGAACTCTTGATACGCTTTGGCTCACTGCGCAATGTACTTGACGCACGAAAAGAAGAATTAGAACAAGTTTCAGGCTTTGGGCCGGGACTTTGGACTTTGTGGCAAGTGCTGCGCGAATGTATGGCACGCCACGCAACAAGCCCCTTAATTGAAAAGGAAATTTTAGCAACACCCGTTGCCGTGGCAAAAGCAGCTCAACGACAACTTGCAGGAGCAAGTGAAGAACAATGTTGGATTGCTCTTGTAGATGCAGGTTTACGTTTACAAGGTTGGGAGTTGCTTATGCAAGGGGGGCTGAGGTCCATCCCCCTAACACCCAGAGATGTTTTGCATTTAGCATTTATGCGTAAAGCGCACGGTTTCATTTTAGTGCACAATCACCCTGGTGGCAGTTCGCATGCGTCTAAGTCAGACCTTGTGCTCACAGAAGAATTGCGCCAGTTGTCACCACGAATGAACCTTGAATTTATTGACCATATAATTGTTACTGAAAAAGAATGTCGCAGCATAATTTACAAGCATTTGATTTAGTACCCTTAACGGGCCAAGCTGCGCTGAAATAGGAGTGTATTATGTCTGATAAAAATAAAGATATACCTGATGCACCACAAGACGATGCTAACGAAGAGATTTTAAGCCCTAAACAAGAAGCTACTCATTCTCAAGATGCCCAAGATACTCAAGAAGCTCATACCGCATCTTCTGAAGAGCATGTGGAAAATATCATGGAAGAAGGGCTTTTTCCCTCAGTTATGCCTGTGCTTGCCGTGCGCGATGTAGTTGTTTTTAACTATATGATTTTACCGCTTTTTATTGGAAGAGATAAATCTGTACAAGCGGTGGAAGCTGCACTTGACGGCGACAGACACCTTTTTGTGTGCACCCAAAAAGACGAAAGCAAAGAAGATCCACTTGAAGAAGATTTGTATTTATTTGGATCTATTGTCAATGTTATGCGCATGCTCAAAATGCCCGACGGGCGTATTAAGGTGCTGGTGCAAGGGGTAAGCCGTGCTAAGATGAAGCAATTCAATCAAACGGAGCCCTATCTACAAGCAGAAATTGAAGTATTAGAAGAAAATGAGTCTCAGCTCACGCCCGAAGTGGAAGCCATGTTGCGCTCTGCCAGAGAACAAAGCGAAAAAATCTTGGCCTTACGCGGCATTTCTAGTGCTGACATTATGAATGTTTTGCAAAATGTGGACGGCCCTGGCAGGCTTGCCGATCTTATTGCAGCCAATTTGCGCATGAAAATTGAAGATGCACAAGCTATTTTAGAAATGGAAGACACCATTCAGCGTCTTGAACTTGTAAATGTGCAGCTTAATAAAGAAGTGGAAGTGGCCACCATGCAAGCGCGTATCCAAA
>CAYJHG010000353.1:0-2054 GCA_964369535.1 uncultured Desulfovibrionaceae bacterium | reverse complement strand
AGCGGTGGTCAAGATGGTTATCTACATTTGCCCCAAAAGCGCATTTTACGCAAGGGCAAAAACTCTCACGCTCACATGAAAAACGTTCATAAAATGACATAAAAAAAATATAGAATTTTAAAAACTTATATAGTATCACAACTATTATTTTTTGTCGAGAGTATTTTTTACGAATGGGAAAACTAAGAAAATAAATCTACATTTAAGAGTTTTATTTTACAAGGAAGCTATAATTAATCTCGCCCTTGCGAAAATAGTTTTTGCTGTAATTCAATGACGGTATTGATACCATTTTTTTGGCTATCGGGTTGGATAATGGGAGCATAGCCAAGGCGAGAGGCTTGCCCATAGCGCACATCTTGCGCGCTCACTAAACGTACTTGCCCGTTTAAGTCCACTTCACCCCAAAAAACAGCACGTTCCGGCAAGGGAATATCATAAAAAGAAGAAAGCACAGCCGCCACCAAGGCCACGTCCATGCCGGGGTCGTTTAAGCGCACACCTCCGCCCACTTTAGCATAAATATCAACTTGCCCAAAGTTGAGTTTCAATCTTTTTTCCAGCACAGCCAAGAGCAAATGCAAGCGATTGGTGTCAAAGCCAAGGGCCGTGCGCCTTGGAATGGCAAGGTAGGAGCGTGTTACAAGGGCTTGTATTTCAACGGCTAATGGCCTGTGCCCGTCCACAGCCATAACCACGGCGGTGCCGCTTAAAGAAGCATCACGCGCACCCAAAAAATATGTGGAAGGGTCTTCAATTATTTCTAACCCTTTTTGCTCCATATGAAAGACAAGCAATTCTTCGTTGGGGCCAAAACGGTTTTTAAAAACCCGTAAGAGGCGAAACATTTGTCGTCTGTCGCCTTCTAAGGAAACCACGGTGTCCACCATGTGTTCCAAAAGTCTTGGGCCTGCTAGAGCGCCTTCCTTGGTCACATGCCCCACAAGCACAAGCGTGGTGCCCGATGCACGGCATTTTTCCAGCAAATCTGTGGCCACAGCCCGCACTTGGCTTACATTGCCCGGCAAGCCTTCTGCTTCCATGCTGGTTAAGGTTTGCACAGAGTCAACAATGAGCAGTGCTGGCACTTCTGCATCTTCCGAGTCGGCAAGGGAGGCATGGGGGGCAAGCACAGGGTGTAAATCTTCCACGCTGGTGGTGGCTAAGGCCAGTAAATTTTTGTTGAGTACGCCAAGGCGTTCGGCCCGCGCTTTAATCTGCGGCAAGGATTCTTCGCCGCTGGCATAGACAACTTTACGCCCTGAAAGTGCCACAGCACCAGCCACTTGCAAAAGCAAAGTGGATTTACCAATACCCGGTTCTCCGCCCACCAAGATGGCAGAACCTGGCACAAAGCCTTCTCCAAGCACACGGTCAAGGGCTTCTAAACCGGTGCCGAAAGGAGCGTAACCTTGCTCGCTTACTTGTTCAAGGGGAATAGGACTTGATGAAGCGGTCAAACCAAGACCGCGTAAATTCTGCGTCGCACTTTTTTTAGTGACTTTTTGCACGTGCAATTCAAGAGTGTTCCACTCTTTACAAACAGCACATTGCCCACGCCACTGGCTGGCATGAGCCCCACAAGCGGAGCAGGCATATGTTTCGCGTATTTTTGCCATTACATTTTACACTCTAAATGACGCTTGGTCGCATGTCCTATGCGACACAAGCTATCGCAAACGTCGGTTTCGCTGGAAGCAAGTTCCAGCTTGCCTTTGGTTTGCTCCCCTGCGGGGCTTGCCCGCTTCCTGCAGGCAGGCATCCCTTCCTTAACCCGCCGGGAGGCTCGAGCAGTAGCGAGCTACTGAGTGAGCAAGGCGGGCACGAGTCACTTGTTTACTCGTGCATCTCATCCGCCGCAGCGAATGGATACAGTTCTTTTTCAACAGCCTGTAATTATTCTACAGGTTCTACATCCTTAGCACTCACAATCTTCACGCCAAACTCTGCCACATCATTGGGTGGGTCATAAAACAGTACCATAAAGGGCACTTCGCCGCCTGTGGGCACATTGGTATTCTTGGTCAATATTTCGATTTGATTATTCAAAAAAG
>CAYJHG010000352.1:0-2061 GCA_964369535.1 uncultured Desulfovibrionaceae bacterium | reverse complement strand
GGCAATGCCCCTTGAAGCCCCAAGGGTGCAGCAAGCATTTGCGGCCAAGCTTCAAGTTCGGCATTGGGTAACCATACATCCACTTCCGGCAAATCTTTAGCCAAAGTTTTTGCCCCATAGCGCCCCACAAAACATCCGGCCACAACTAAAAGAGGTCGGCGCTTCAAACCAGAAATATGCTCAATGGCATTAAGCACTGTTCGTATGGATTCTTCCACCGCAGGCAAAATAAAACCACAAGTATTAATAAAAACCATCTGCGCCCTACCAAGGTGCGGCACCAAACGTATGGGAATGCCTAATGATCCCAATAGATGTTCAGTATCTACTCGGTTTTTAGGGCAGCCTAAGCTCACAGAATATACAGAAAGTGCTTTCATTGGTCATGCTCATATTGAAGGTTTTTTTTGAGGGGCTATCTTACTCTGCAATATTTTTCAATAAGAAAATGCCTTTGCGGAATAATTTTTCCTTGCATAAATCCTTTTCACGGCTTGACGCTTGCGCCGCTTTGCGCCACATTTGCATTGTGCCTTTAAGCCATGCCATATGTATAAATAGTTAAAAAGGAAATATATGCTTTTCACCTCTGCCATTTTTTTATGCCTCTTTCTGCCACTATTGCTCATGCTTTGGCATTTTTTGGCTCAGCAGACCACAAAGTCCTTACCTTGGCTTTTGCTTGTGGCCTCTTTATGCGTGTTTGGCAGCTATCACATATTTATGCTGGCTTTGGTTTTTGTTTGGCTTGGGGCAAATTTTGCTATTACACGCGCCATGTATATGGACTTGCAAGACCTTCCACCATTTTTACACAACATACTTACAACAAAAACCCTGCTGGCCTTAGGCCTGCTGCTCAATGCAAGCATACTCATCTTATTACCACAAAGTCCTTATACACAAGAATATTTTAGCGCATGGGCGCAACCCTTTGCCGCCCTTCATTTGGGTAAAAACTTTGTGCCGCCGCTTTTGGCAAGCCTTGCTTTTATGCAATGCGCCCACCTTGTGCAATGCTACCGCAACACATTAGAACGCAACACCGCATTGCGTTTTATCCCCTTTAGCCTGAGCATGGCAGCTTTTCCCCATACCCTTGGGAGTATTTTGGTGCACCCCAAGGAAATGAGCAAACAATGGGCTGAACTTAAAGACTTTTCTGCAACACACGCGGCCAGAGGTTTAAGTCTTTTTGTGCTTGGCTTAAGTAAGATTTTTTTGTTTGCGCACATGCTCAGCTTTACTGTAAACCCCTTATTTTCCGCTGCGGAACAACAATTACCCCTCACATTTGCCGAAGCATGGCTTGGGGTTTTAAGCTATACCTTACAACTCTACGCCACCCTTTCGGGCATGGCACACATGGCACAAGGTCTCGGCTATATGCTGGGTATGCATCTTCCCCATATGTTTAACGCGCCCCTCAAAGCTTATAGCGTACTAGAATTTTGGCGCCGCTGGAACATTCCCTTGGCGCATTGGATACGCGACACCGTATACAAAGCCCTTGGCGGTAAAGAATATGGCAGCTTGCGCCAACATGTACACTTATTTTTGGGCATGCTTTTAGGGGCACTTTGGTATGGTGTGAGCCTGCCCATACTGTGCTGGGGCTTAGCACAAGGCATTATGCTCAGCATAAATCAAGGGTTTCGCCATCTTTGCCAAGACATACACATGCACTCGCTCCCTCTATATTTGCGCACAGCTTTGCGTGGTCTTGGTATAAGCCTTGCCTTTGCCCTCACCTTTGTATGCATTCATGTAAGCTTTGTGCTTTTAGCAAGCCAAGAATTGGCCACGGCTATGCATATGTATATGTCCATGTTGCCCACGAGTGTGGAGGGTATTTTTTCTTTTACACACGGCTATATAACAACAGAATTTGCCCTTATTAGCTTAAGCACCAATCTCATACTTGTTTGGTTCTTTCCCACAAGCCAAGAATTTTTATTGACAAAATCTGAAGACATGCTGGCCTGGCGCTCCCATAAAATATGGGCATGGTTTTTGGCTATATTAGCTTTTTTAGCTATTATTGTGCACATTATCATGCCG
>CAYJHG010000351.1:0-2062 GCA_964369535.1 uncultured Desulfovibrionaceae bacterium | reverse complement strand
TAAAAGGCATGGATTGCCACGTCGCTGCGCTCCTCGCAATGACGAATGATATTATATTCTTGCATGAAAAATCGATGGTTATGAGCTTCGCATCACAGTTTTTGAAAGGCAGGGCTTGCCCTTTATACAAAGTGCAAGCTCTTCATTAAAAACATTTTCTACTTCTTACCTGAAAGATGGGCTTTATCCGCTCAGGGCGGCGCATATGATGCACGTAAAGCAAGTTTCACTATGCGCCTACTTCCACTCAAGTTTTCTTGCTAATCGAATCTGCGACGCTTTAAGGGGCTTATTTATCTTTAGAAAATAAATTCTGCGCTGCTTCCCAATCTTCATTGAAGTCTACTTCGATGCAGCGGTGATCTGAGATGTTGAGGGGAAACCAAGGCATGCCTTTTTTAAGGCAGTTTTCTATGCCCATTTCAAAATAGTCTGTATCCTTACACGCTTGAAGGCCTTGGCAAAAGTCTTTAATATATTTTTTGCGCACAAGGTTAATGCCTACGGCCTCGCCTTCAGCTTTTTGCAAATCTACTTCTTTTGAAAGCTCTGTAATTTTACCATGTTGGTCAGTAACATATTTCACTTCTTCTTCGGCACATCTTTTACCGTCAACGCAAATGATATTGTGTTCCTTTGTGTGCATGAGTTTTTCAAGGATTACTTTATCAAAGACCACGTCGCCATTTATCCAAATAACATCTTCTTGCAAATATTGCAGCGCATGCAATAGGCTTTTAGAAGTATTTGTCACATAAAATATGGGATTGTAGCTATAGAAAACTTGCGGAAATTCTTCCATAATAAGGCCTTTTTTAAAGCCCACAACTATGGTTATGCCTTGAATGCCCATTTCGCGCAAAAGACGAATTTGGCGACCAAGAATACGTTCGCCTGAAGGAAGTACTGAAAGTGATTTAGGAAAAGGACGCCCAAGGCGTGTGCCAACGCCAGCTGCAAGTATAATAGCGTGCATATTGCCTCCAGACGTAAGCCCTTGTTTATAAAATTGAATAGTTAAAAACGTGAGCCCGTGGTAATTTTTCAAAGGGCTATTAAGGCCTCTGTATAGGGAATACAGAGGCCTATATGTATAAATTCAAAAGCAAATTACAAATTAGAAATGCTTTCAAGCTCTGTTTCGGTTAAGAGTTTGTCAAGGTCAAGTAAGATGAGCAATCTGTCTTCGAGTTTGCCTACACCACGCATATATTCAGAGCCGATACCTGCCACAACAGCCGGTGGTGGTTCCACGGTGGATTCTTTAATACGCAACACTTCGCAAACAGCATCTACTACAAAGCCCACAATTTGCCCGCCAAGATCCATTACTTTAATACGGGTTTGGCTATCGTGGACGGCAGCCTTCATGCCAAAGCGTTTGCGCATGTCGATGACAGGAATAACTTTTCCGCGCAAATTAATAACGCCTTCCACAAATGAAGGGGCATTGGGAACCTTGGTAATGGGCATCATGCGGATAATTTCTTGCACTTTAAGAATGTCCACGCCAAATTCTTCTTCGGCAATCTTAAAAGTAACCAATTGAATAAGGTTGCTGTCGTCTGAACCGTGGTATGTGGTTTTAGTTTCGCTCATACTGTGTCCTTTATCCTTTATGGAGTGTTGATGTAATGAGAAAAAGTGTCTTCATTGATCAAAAAATTCTCACACATAACTGCATCATTAACTTAAACGGCAACGAAAAAAAATACTTAAGGTCTAGTGGCATAATTTTGTGCCAAGAAACTTGCAACTGTTTGTTAAGCCAAAGACAATTTTTTCGTGCACTTTTAACAATAAGCATTCTATAGCAAAAAGCAAGGATTTGCAAATTTTCATAGAGTACTTAGCAAAAACAATATATTACAGGGTTAGCTATTTTTTAAATTCTCAATAATTTTTGCAAGTTCTTGAGTTTGCGCCGAAAGTTCCTGCACAGCGGCAGAGGCTTCATTCATGGCCGCACTTGTGTTTGTGGCGATGTCGTTAATCTGCTCTATGGAATTATTCATTTCGCTAACAGTGGCAGATTGTTCTTCACTGGCTGTGGCAATGGCGC
>CAYJHG010000350.1:0-2062 GCA_964369535.1 uncultured Desulfovibrionaceae bacterium | reverse complement strand
TTTATGACAAAGCTTACTTAGTTCAAAATATACTTTTTCATCATATAAAAATCTACTCACAAAGGTATCATTTAAAAATCTTATCACTTTCGGCGCAGTCCGACGCTTGCGATAGCTTGTGTCGTTAAGGCACGTGCGACCAAGCGTCATGCGGTCTGTTCAAAAAGGGTGAAATACAAGGAAAAATAAAAAAGCAGGACACGCCGTGTATACAGACATACATAAGTGGTCTGCTTTTTTGTTTTGACGCAGTAGTTTGCCCTTTTTCAACAGATCGCTTTGGCATGGTATGTGCTAATATGAATACATCCTGATAATTTTTTGACACACGGAGAAAAACCATGCCCATGCCAGACTTCAACAGCATTAAAGACAAAACAGTAGATTTTTGGAACAAGTTCACCTTTACCCAACGCATGATTATTGCCGGCGTTGCAGTATTGACTGTGGCAGGTTTCATAGGTCTTGTGATTTGGCTTAATCAACCAAATTATAAATTGTTATATTCCAATTTAAGCCATGAAGATGCCAACCGCGTGGTGACCATTTTGCAAAAGGAAAATATTCCCTATAGCTTGGCCAATGACGGTACCACCGTGCTAGTACCCGCTGAGCAAGTATACGACTTGCGTATTAAAGTGGCAGGCGAAGGCAACTTGGTAGGCCAAGGCATTGGTTTTGAAATTTTTGACCAAACCAAGGTCGGGCAAACAGAATTTGTGCAGCGCATCAATTATATGCGCGCCCTACAAGGCGAACTTGCACGCACTATCAGCGCCTTTCCCAGTGTCGAAACCGCTCGTGTGCACCTTGTTCTTCCTGAACGCAGTCTTTTTGTAGAAGATCAAATGCAACCTTCTGCTTCTGTGGTATTGCAACTCAAAGACCCAAGCCGCGAACCAGACAGCAAAGAAATTCAATCTATCAGCAATATGATGCTCATGTCTGTGGAAGGACTTGAAAAGTCATCTCTTTCCATCACAGACAGCAGCGGTAAAGTGCTTTTCCGCCCCGAAGAAGATTCATTATCAGGTCTTTCTTCCACGCAAATGGAACATAAAATCCGTGTGCAACGCGACCTTGAACGCCGTATCGACGCCATGCTCACCCCCGTATTTGGTCCTGGGCGCGTTGTTTCTAAGGTCAATGTAGAAATGGACTTTAGCCAAAAAACCATACGCCGCGAAATTTATGATCCCGAACAAACGGCCGTGCGCTCCGAACAACGCAGCGAAGAAAGCCAACAAGGTCAAGCTAACCTAGAAGGTGGCTCCCCTGACGTAAACTTCCGCGGTGATGGCATAACCGGCTCTGTTTCCACACAAACCGGCAGCCGCGAAACCCGCACCACCAACTATGAAATCAATAAAGAAGAACAAAATATCATTGCCAACGTGGGCGATATCAAACGCCTTACCGTGGCTGTTATTATCGACGGCATCTATGAAAAGGTTGACGGCGCATGGACATTTGTGCCACGCAATGCAGAAGAACTTGAACGTGTGCAACTTTTGGTAGCCAATGCGGTGGGTATTGACAAAGAACGTGGTGACTCCTTACAAATAAGTTCAGTACCTTTCAATGCCACAGAACCACCCGCTGACCCCAACATGGCTGATATTATAGTGGACTATGCTGACCGCATCGGCAAGCCCTTGTTGAACACCTTGCTAGCTTTCCTCTTCCTCATGTTAGTGGTACGCCCTGTAGTGCTTGCGCTCATCCGTCCCAAAGTGGAAGCTGGCGAAATGGTAGAAGGCCTTGAGGGTTTACCTTCAGCCGAAGAACAGTTAGCTTTATACGAAGCCCTTGAAGAAGCAGCTCGCGCTGAAGAAGGACAAGGCAACTTAGAAAGTGATGATGACGACGACCTTATGCTCTTTAAAGATGTGGAAGCCTTACGCATACACATATTCAACTTATCCGACCAGCATATGGATCAAGTCATAGCAATCATGCGAGGATGGATTAAAGATGGCGAACCAGTCCATGCTTAAATCTTTGGCTGCTGCCAAGGCCGGTGATCCACAGGCCTTGGCAGAGCTTAAAGCTTTACGAAAAG
>CAYJHG010000349.1:0-2071 GCA_964369535.1 uncultured Desulfovibrionaceae bacterium | reverse complement strand
ATGTGCTTTTGCGTAAATATAGCAAGAAAAAAGGGAAAATTGCTTGGGATAGAGTTCCGGCAGACCCTGACCTTTACTAGATAGTCGAGCCAGAAAACTATCTAGGCAATGTTCTTCTTAGCCTTGTGCGCAGTTCGCAACCAATCATACCAAGCCTGCAAACCCTCTGCGCTACGACACGACACTTCAAAAATGGGCAGTTCTTTATTGAGTTTTGTAGAAAATTCACGGGCTCTGGCCACGTCAAAATCCACATAGGGCAATAAATCCACCTTGTTCAAAATCATGGCCTGAGCCAAATTGAAAAGGAGGGGATATTTTTCCGGCTTGTCATCGCCTTCGGTAACGCTTAAAAGGGCTACTTTGGCATCTTCGCCACAATCAAACTCCACAGGGCATACCAAATTGCCTACGTTTTCAATAAAAAGTATGTCAATTTCGTCAAGGTTAAAGGACGCTAAAACATCCATTACCATCTTGCTGTCTAAATGGCAGCCCCCGTCGGTGTTGATTTGCACAGCCTTGGCTCCTGTGGCAGCCACACGGCGCGCATCATTGTCTGTTTGCAAATCCCCTTCAATCACGGCCATGCAAAATTCGCTGCGCAAATCTGTAAGAGTGCGTTCTAGCAAAGAAGTTTTGCCGGCTCCGGGAGAACTTATAAGATTAAGCACAAGAATATTATGCTTGGTAAAAAGCTCACGCAATTGGGCTGCAATTTTATCATTGGCTTCAAGAACATTTCTTACTACTGAAATTTCCATATATTTCTCTTACTCTGCTTCTAGATGTTGAATATTAAGCTCTCGCCCTTCCACAACCTCATGTCCCATATGCATGGCACATGTGGGGCAAGGGGCAAACATATTATCATCTGGTGGGCTAAATGTGACAGCGCAACCGCCACACCGCAATAATAATGGTACTTCTTCAAGCTCAAGCACGGCTCCTTCGTGAGGCCCTCCTTTAGTAATGGCCTCAAAACAAAAACGCAATGAATCCGGCACCACTTGAGATAATGTACCATAACGAACACGCACAAGACTTAAGCTTGTGCAACCATGCTTTGTGATTTCTTCATCCACAATGCTTAAAATACTTTCTGCTATTGACATTTCATGCATAAAAAGCAACATAACGCAAAATCTTCATGGCGTCCAGACCATTAACAGGCAATGCCGCAAAATACTCACTTGACCTAAGGCAGAAAAATTTTTATTCACTCTGAACATATTTCGCTACCACATGCAATAAAAGCAAAAAAGCATGCGCACAAGAGGGCTACCATGGAAATGGAATTTATCGGCGTGTATTCACGCATTTTGCAAAGAACAAGAACATATTTTTATGTATGGAAAAGAGGGGCTTCTTACAGCGTCCAAAGACTTGATAAGCAATTCAATCCCGTAGACATACGCAAAACCATAGACGGCAGAAACTTTCACACGCTCTTCACCCATGAACCAGAAATGAAAAATAAGCCCGGGAGTGTAAAACTAGATACTGCTCAAAAAGTAAAGGAAATGCCCAAGGGAAGCCAAGTGGAAGACACCTTGCGCGAACATTTCCGCAAAGCTATGGTAAAACTTCGCCGCTCAGGTGGTAAGGAATCTGCTTTACAAGCTATACACACACTTATGGAAGTGGAAGAAGGCATCACCGCAGAACACAAACATATGTTTATGGATTTTGGCGTAGACATGCGCAAAAATGAACTTTTAGAAGAAGCCCTAGCCTTTTGCAATCGCAGCATCACCCTTGCCCCCAACGATGACCACATTCACTTTAATACCGCAAGAGTTCTTATGGATATGCGCCGCTACGACGAAGCAGAACAACACATACTCACAGCACAACTTATTAATGACAATAAAATTTATCAAAAAACCCTTGAACATATCGAACGCATGCGCATGCAACCCATGGACGTAGATACGCTCAAGCAACTGCTCGATGATGAGTTTTAACAAAAAACTTGCGCAGCAACACATATTTCATTATGAAAATGCTGCATAACATATTGCGCTCGTAGCTCAGTTGGATAGAGCGACAGCCTCCTAAGCTGTAGGCC
>CAYJHG010000348.1:0-2077 GCA_964369535.1 uncultured Desulfovibrionaceae bacterium | reverse complement strand
GTGGCGGGATTTTTGTCGAGCACGCGCACGAGCACGTCGGTTATTTCTTGTATAATTTGCGCCTTTTGTTCCGCAGTGGGGGCGTCTTTGCCGCCGGTGACTTTTACATTGATATAGGGCATAATTCCTCCTTAATTGTTATCTATAATTGCTAAAATTTCTTTGGTTTTTTCTTCCATAAGTTGTACATCGTCGCGAGATTCTACATTTAGGCGCAAAAGTGGCTCTGTGTTAGAGCTGCGCACACTAAAGCGCCATGTGCCAAACTCCATGGAAAGACCGTCTAAGGTATTAATGTCTTTTGCTTCTGCTGCAAAATTATTTTGTATGGCCTCAATAACGGTTTTGGCATCGCTCACTTTACGGTTAATTTCACCACTGCAAGGATATTTTTGCATGCGATGAGCCACTAGTTCGGCCAAGGTCTTACCACTTTGTAACACAAGCTTTGCTACCAAAAGCCAAGGAATCATACCAGAATCGCAATAGGCAAATTGTTTAAAAAAGTGGTGAGCGCTCATTTCACCGCCATAGATGGCGTCTTCGGCACGCATGACTTCCTTAATAAAAGCATGTCCTGCTTTGCTCATGATGCAGGTGCCGCCAGCATCTTTAACCACTTCTTGCGTATTCCAGACAAGGCGAGGATCATGGATGATTTTACCACCGGGATATTCTTGCAAAAGGCTTTGTGCCAAAAGCCCCACCAAGTAATAGCCTTCAATAAAATTGCCCGTATGGTCATAAAAGAAGCAGCGGTCAAAGTCGCCGTCCCAAGCAATGCCCATATCTGCGCCATTTTCTAGCACAGCCTTGGCAGTTGCTTCGCGCCTTTCCGGTAAAAGTGGGTTGGGAATGCCATTAGGGAAATTACCGTCAGGTTCCATATGCGCGGTAGTCATGGAAAAAGAAAGGCGCGGCATAAGTTCTTTGAGCACAAGGCCGGCGCAACCATTGCCCGGATCCATGTGCAATTTTAAAGATTTGTCCTTAGACATGGAAGGCAAGCGCACATAATCCAGTAAAAAGTCCACATAGTCTTTGCGGAAAGATTTTTCTGTATAAGAGCCACCAAGTTCTTGATTTGCAGAACTTGGCAAAGCTTGTAACAACTCAAGGGCAGCATCGCGCAGGGCAAAGAGGCCGGAATCAGCGCTTATGGGCACAGCGTCCTTTTTCACAAATTTTAAGCCATTGTCATCACGGGGATTATGGCTTCCCGTGATCATAATACCTCCGTCAAAGCCGTGGGCAAATGTGGCATAATAGATTTCTTCGGTGCCGCAAAGGCCAATGTCGGTAACGTGCACGCCGCCAAGGCGTAAGCCTTCTACCAAACCGTCACGCAAAGCTGGGCCGGAAAGGCGACAATCACGCCCAATAACCACAGTTTTTGGCGAAAAAAGACGAGAAAAAGCAATGCCTATGGCTTTGGCAAGCTCCGGGCTAAGTTCAGTGGGATAAGTTCCGCGAACATCATAGGCTTTAAAACATGAAGCTATTGACATGATATTTCCTTTGATATTTATAAGTTACAATGACTGCGCATGGGCATTTTGCCAATCTTTGCACACGGCCTGATAACCGGCTTTGGCTAAGGCTTCTGTCATTTGTGCGGTGCTGCGCTCATCAGATATTTCAAATTGCCCCGTGGTACCGCTTTCAGTGGCGCGCCCACCAACTATAGTGGAAACACCTGCCGAAACACGCGTTACACCAAGGGGAATAATATGATCACGCATATACGCACTTTCGCGGCTGGAAACGGTAATGCCAATGCGGGGCAAAAAACATCGTAACGCTGTTATATATTGCACAAAGCGTTTGTCATCTAATGTGTGTGGCACGGCAAAATTGCCTTCATGTGGGCACATGCGCGGCACAGAAACACCGACCTCCACACCGGCTTCATGTCTTTGCAGCCACCAAGCGTGCAAAGCTGTACAAAAACCGTCGTGTTCAAGTTTATCAAGGCCAAGGAGGGCGCCCACATTAATGCTGTGCATGCCGCCGTCCACAGCCCTTTCGGGAGCATGCAGCCTATAAGAAAAATCACTCTTGGGCCCTTTGGGGTGCA
>CAYJHG010000347.1:0-2087 GCA_964369535.1 uncultured Desulfovibrionaceae bacterium | reverse complement strand
AAAGCACCATTATGGGCGCACCAAAGGCTGTGGAAAGAACTTTATTAAGGGTTAGAGCATCAGACAAACCAAGAGCCAGCAGTCCAAGTAAGCTTGGCCACAAAAGCCCCACAAAGGTCCAATAAAAAATTAAACCTAAGAATATGCCTACCACCTCCATGCCCATTTCTGTTAATGGGGCTACAGGCGGCAGATATCCAAAGCCAAACATAATAACTGCGCCTACCATAGAAAGAACATAAAAAGACGTACTTTTTGCGGGGGCATCCTGCGTGTTAGCAGCTTGTGTCATAACCATACCTCAAACTTTTTTACTGTTATAAAATGCCTACTAAACCTCTTTCGCACTTACTTGTGCAGACCTTCTGGGCAAAAGACACTTTGTTCATTTTTTCTCAATACAGCAGTCCCATACCTAGGTAAACTTATTTTTGTTTATGTTGACTTAAACACAGTTTAAGTGTAGGCTCACATCTAGCTGAAATCAGTACACTTTCACACTAACACTAAAAATACTTTGTAACATTTTGCATAAGGTTGTTTTAAAGCTAAGCTATAAAACATGCCTATGGGTGATTTATCAAATGTCTATACAAATGAATTTCAATCAAATGCAGGTTTTTTATAGTGTTGCCCAACATAAAAGCATGGCAAAAGCGGCAAAGGCTTTACACGTCTCTGCTCCTGCCATAAGTATACAAATAAAAAAGCTTGAACAATGGCTTGGTTGCCCTTTGTTCAAGCGTAAAACTTCCCCTTTAGAGCTTACAGCTCAGGGGCATAAAATATTTCAACTGGCAGAAAATGTTTTTCACCATGCCAAAATTCTAGATAAAACTTTAATCTCTTTAGCAAAAAAACAACAAAACACTTTGGTGCTTGGCCTGCATGTGACACCTGCGCAGCATATTATGCCCTATCTTGTGCGCTATATGTCCAAAAAAATGCCGCAGCTTTCTCTAACCATGCTGCTTGGTAGCCAAGAGCAAAACATACAGCGCCTGCGCAATCAAGAAGTACATTTAGCCTTTGTTCTTGGCGACTTATGCGACTCAAAGGGTATTGACCTTTGTCCTTTCATAGTGCAAGAAATGGCTTTTGTGGTATGTGCAAAAAACCCTTTGGGCTTACAGGGGCCTGTGCATATTCAAGAGCTGACCAACACGCCCATAGTTTTGCAAGCGCCTGACTCTGGCTTTGCTATATTTATTCGTAATTATTTTCAAATGTATAATGTACAGCCCAAGGTTAGCATGAACACCGTTCCTGATGCCATTGCTAAAAACCTTGTTCCCGGTAGTGATATGGGTGTTTTTTTGGGAAAATCTTATGCCCAAAAAGACATTCAGGAAGGAAAGCTGCGCATAGTAGATATTATTGAAAAACCGCCACCATTTACACAGCATTTTGCTTGTTTGACTTCCTTGGACGAGCATGCCCCTGCGCGGAGCTTTATCAAAGCACTGCCAAGCCAAGAAATATTCACGCAGCTTTTGCAAAAAAAGATTTCTGCATAAATTTATCTACGCCCTTTTTTATCACTTAAGTTTTCGTGGCAAATTCGTCTGCCTCGCACGCCCAATGCCAATGTGTTCGGCCTGCACGTCCTTGGTAATAACCGAGCCAGCACCCACCAAAGCGCCATCGCCGATATTCACCGGCGCCACCAAGGCCGAATTGCTGCCAATAAAAGCATTTTCGCCAATATGGGTTTGAAATTTATTTTTACCGTCATAATTGCACGTTATGGTGCCGGCACCCACATTAGCGCCACTGCCCACATGTGCATCGCCTATATAGCTTAAATGGTTAACCTTTGCCCCAGTGCCCAATGTGGCTTTTTTTATTTCCACAAAATTGCCCACCTTGCTTTTTTCTTCAAGCATAGCCCCGGGGCGCAAGCGACCATAAGGGCCAACGCTGGCTCCTTTACCCACCCTAGCTTTTTCTAAATGGCTAAAAGCCAAAATATGCGCATCGCCCTGGATATGACTATCTTTTATATAACAATTATTATGAATGACAGCTCCGCGCTCTATGACGCTTTCTCCCACAATGTGACAAGGGCCAAAAATTTCTGCTCCCGG
>CAYJHG010000346.1:0-2094 GCA_964369535.1 uncultured Desulfovibrionaceae bacterium | reverse complement strand
AAGCACTTGAAAAATTTATGGAAGAACACAGGGGCAAAGATATTGTTGCCCTTAACCTAACTCATCAAAATACCTTTGCCGAAGCCATGCTTGTGGTAAGCGCTACTTCTGTGCGCCATGCCCAAAGCCTTGCCGAAGGCATTCAGCTTTTTTGCAAGCAAGAAAATTTTGAATTTATGCGCATGGAAGGCAAGCAGAGCGGTCAATGGATTTTGCTGGATTTAAACGACGTGGTGGTGAGCGTGTTCCAAGAGCCAGTGCGCGAACTCTATCAATTGGAAAAATTGTGGACTGAAATACCTGCACGTCAAAAAGCTGCCAATGACGATGACGACGCCAAAATTATTGAGGAGTAGAGCTATGACCTTAACTCCCACACTTTTGCTCATCTTAGACGGATGGGGTTTGGCAAAAGCAGGCGCAGGCAATGCGCCAAGCCTAGCCCATACGCCGCATATGGACACACTTTTTAAAACGTGCCCACACAGTCAACTGGATGCTTCCGGCCTTGCCGTGGGTTTGCCAGAGGGCTATATTGGCAATTCCGAAGTGGGGCATTTAAATATTGGTGCAGGTTCTGTGGTCTATCAAGACATGACGCGCATTGACTTGGCCCTTGCCAACAATGAATTAGCCAGCAATGCTGCATATACACAATTAATAAAAGATGTTAAAGCCGAAAAAAGCGGCCGCTTGCACTTGGCAGGTTTGCTTTCTGACGGTGGTGTGCACAGTCATATTAACCATCTCATAGCTTTGGCGCAGATAGCGGCAGATGCCGGCCTTGAAGTTTTTGTGCATTGCTTTATGGATGGGCGCGACACCAGCCCCCATAGCGGTATAGAATATGTGAAAACACTTGAAAATGCACTAGAAAGCACCAATGGGCGCGCGCGCATTGCTTCTTTGTGCGGACGTTTTTATGCCATGGATCGCGACACGCGTTGGGAAAGAGTGGAACAAGCCTGGAATTTACTTGTGCACGGCGAAGGCGAAAGGGAAACTTCTGCCCTTAAAGCCATGGAAAAAACTTATGCTGCAGACATTACAGATGAATTTGTCAAGCCTACACGCATCATAGAAAATAGCCACTTGCAAGACGGCGACGGATTATTTTTATTTAATTTCCGTGCCGACCGCATGCGTGAGCTGGTGCAAGCCTTAACGCTTGAAGATTTTACAGGATTTACTCGCAATAATGTACCAAGGCTGCATATGGCTTCCATGACGGCCTATGATGCAAGCTTTACTCTGCCTGTGGCCTTTCCCAAAGATAGCCTACGCGAAGGCCTTGGCGAAATAGTAGCAAGTCTTGGACTTAAGCAATTGCGCATTGCTGAAACAGAAAAATACGCCCATGTGACTTACTTTTTTAACGGTGGACGCGAAGAACCCTTTGCAAGCGAAGACCGTAAGCTCATTCCTTCGGTACGCACCGTGCCCACTTATGATTTAGCACCGGCCATGAGCTGCCACGAAATCACCAAGGGTTGCATTGAAGCCATAGAAAGCCAAGCCTATGGGCTCATTGTCTGCAATTTGGCCAATGGCGACATGGTAGGGCATACCGGTATACTTGAAGCGGCCATTACCGCTTGTGAACATGTGGATGCATGTGTGGGAAAATTAGTAGAAGCTGTACGCAAAAATCACGGCCGCATGCTCATCATTTCCGACCACGGTAATTGCGAAACCATGCTTGATGCCGAAGGCCAACCGCAAACAGCCCATACTACCAATCCTGTGCCTTGCATTTTAGTGCAAGACGGTGAATGCAAAAATTTAGCTCACGGCAAATTGGCTGATGTGGCTCCCACCATATTGGGACTTTGGGGAGTTGCCATTCCTGAAACTATGCTTGGCACAAACCTTGCTGCCGATTGCTAAAGGATATATTTATGAAAAACAATAAACCTTTAGAGCCTGTAAAGCCCGATGGCATGGAGCTTTTTTTCTTTTACGCTTGCCCCTATTGCCAGCGTCATGTGCCATTGCTTTCCCCCGTGCAACCGGCCATGGTGCAATGCGACAGTTGCCAAATGCATTTTCCCATTGTGCCGGTGGATGAGCGAAGCTTGCACTATGTGCGCATTA
>CAYJHG010000345.1:0-2095 GCA_964369535.1 uncultured Desulfovibrionaceae bacterium | reverse complement strand
ACAAGAATGTTATTTCTAACAAAGGGATAGAGGCGAGCTGAGACGTTTTGTTCTGCTTCTTCAATGAAAGGAGTATTTGCGATAAATATTTGTATTTTATGCTTAGTTATAAAAGATATTTCATCTGTAAGCGATAATATGCCCAATTTTTTCATAGCTGGGCGAAATTCAACAGCTTCTGGAAGTGTAACAGATAAAGCTATATTGCATGAAGCTACCCAACGCATAAGCGACCGCCCTACATAAATATACACTGCACACATGAAAAGCATCGAAAATATAACGGAATTATCTCTGGTGTCGATGTAAGACTTTAGCTTTATAAACACTTCTTCGGAGAAAATATCTGCATTGACTGCTTGTTGTAATTCTTTGATAAATATGATTTTGTTAATTGTATCAAATAAGTACATTAAGAGAGTGACACCTAATAGATAAACGCACAGAATAATTACTTTAGACGCAAAGCCTCGCTGAAAAATGTTAAGCTTGATATTATGCACAGATTGTTAATCCTTTGGAGTGCGGTTTTGTGGTTGATTGAAGTACGGTAGTTATTTAAGTTCTGCATTTGATTCCCAGTAAAGTACACCTCTGGTGATAGTTTTATCTTTTACAACAATCTCTTCTTCGTTACGGTCTTTACAATAGAGTAAAACATCTTGTTTTTGTATTATAGATTTGACAACAACAGTGTCTAGTGCGTTAGAATCTTGAGCAAACTTTATTGCCACATCTGGTTTTAAACTCCATGACATGCCAAATTTATTACTTTCAAACTCTTCGCGAGCCATTCCTCGATAAATTACGATACTATCGGGCAGTTCAGAAAGTTCTTCATCTGTACTTAACTTCTTATCTAAATATATCCGAGGACCGTTGTCTTTTGCTTCTCTATTAACAAAAACTTCCTTCAAACCTCCAGTCCAATAACGTATAAAATACCACATTAAATCATAGTAATAGTTACCTATGTCATCACCATCCTGAACATTTAAGCTGAGACTGTTTTTAATTATAAAAGTATCAAGTTGTTTTCGAAGTTTGCATTCATAACTACAAACAGCTTCATGTCGATATAATTTAAAAGCTTCTTTTTCTTGGTATGAAAGGAAAAAATCAATAACATATCGAAAATTTATCGCAGCATCATTAAATTTAAGACGTAAATCTTCTTCAAATTCTTGAATTTTAATACACATTTCATTTTCTAAAAATTCGCTTTGCTCTTCAGTAAATATTTTGTATAAGTCTGAACTCATAATCCCTGCCCTTAGAACTGACGTTATAAATATTTTTATTCTAATGTGTTAAATATACGAAATTGTATTAATCGTCTTTATTGACCATATAATCAATACAGTCATAGCAAACACGGATGTCGTCTTCACCCATTGGCATAATCCTATCACAACGGCTACATGCTTTCCTTCTTAAATTCTTCCTCACAAGCAAAGCAAATAAAATCTCCATTGCCATCTATGGTAAGTTGCTCTTCTCCGCATTCTGGGCATTCGTGCAAAGGAAAAACATCGCCATACTTGAAACAAGCATAGCTACTAATGCCTAGTTCATTTTCAATGTAGTCGTCTACATTATCTTTGTATTTAAATAAATAGTATGGTATATTTTTCTGAGCTTTAAAATCATCTTTAGTTCGAATGCCGTAATTTTCTATGCAAAAATACACAAATGCTATTTGGCGTAGTTTAATAAATCTAAAGTTATCTTTAAAGTCTTCACTCTTATCTCTGTATTGATTCAATCCAATATTACAAATGAAAGATAAGTCTACAAAAGATAAGGATTTCTCAAAAATAAAATTTTCAGCGTTTTCGATAAACTTTTCATAGTCGTTGTCATATGTTTCAAGCAAAAAGTCCATAAACAGTTCTTTTAGGTTATCTCTAAAGGCTTTATGCAATTCCTTCATATGGATGGATATATTATTCAAATTAATGCTGTATGTTTCCTCGCTAATATTGCCTTCTCCTGTTGCGTGAGCAAAATTATCACGCTTGCCAATATAATCTGATAGTGCACATATTTTTTCATTAGTCATATCTAACGCATAAAAATTTTAAATATTTCTTTT
>CAYJHG010000344.1:0-2098 GCA_964369535.1 uncultured Desulfovibrionaceae bacterium | reverse complement strand
ACTTTGCGAGAGGGTGAGCAATCACCAGGAGCCACCATGAATTTAGCTGAAAAATTGTGCGTGGCAAGACAGCTAGAAATTGTGGGTGTTAATGTAATGGAGGCTGGATTTCCGGCTGCAAGCCAAGGTGACTTTGAGGCTGTGCAAGCTATTGCCATGCAAACGCGCACTGCTGAAGTGGCTGGGCTTTGCCGAGCATTGCCAGCCGATATTGATCGCTGCTGGGAAGCAATTAAAATAGCAGAAAATCCACGTATTCACACCTTTGTATCTACATCGCCTCTACATATGAAATATAAGTTATGTAAAGAGCCAGACGCAGTTTTGAAAATGGCTGTAGATGGAGTTAGCCGCGCCGCTTCTTATACTAGTAATGTGGAATTTTCTGCTGAAGATGCTTCTCGTTCTGATAGAGAATTTTTGTGCCGTATTACCGAAGCTGTAATTAAGGCCGGAGCAAAGGTAATTAATATTCCAGATACTGTAGGCTATGCACAGCCTCAAGAATATGCAGATCTTATTCGCTATCTTATTGAAAATGTACCTAATAGTGATAAAGCCATCTTTAGTGTTCATTGTCATAATGACTTAGGTGTGGCGGTTGCTAATACTTTAGCTGCCGTTCATGCTGGCGCACGGCAAGTGGAAGTAACCCTTGGCGGTATTGGTGAGCGTGCGGGTAATGCTGCACTAGAAGAAGTGGCTATGGCCTTACGAGTGCGTCGTGACTACTATGGCCTAACCAATACCATTAATACAGAGCAGCTTTATCCGGCTTGTCGTATGCTGGCTATGACCATAGGTCAGCCTATTCCTATGAACAAAGCCATTATTGGTGGTAATGCCTTTGCCCATGAGTCAGGCATACATCAAGATGGCATGTTAAAAAATCGTGAAACTTATGAAATTATGACTCCAGAATCTGTGGGCCGTGCCCAAAGTGACTTAGTACTTGGCAAGCATTCAGGCCGCAATGCCGTAAAGTCAAAATTAGAAAGCCTTGGCTATAATTTAGATGAGGAACAAATTAATTTAGTTTTTGACGCTGTAAAAAACCTTGCCGACAAAAAGGAAGCCATACACGATGAGGATTTAGTGGCCCTTGTTTTGGAAGAAATTTACCGCATTCCAGACCGTTATTGCTTGCATCATGCTAGCATTAACAGCTCCTCCACTCAAGACATACCGCCCACAGCCGCTGTGGTTATGGAGGTTGACGGTGAGGAGAAAAAAGGTTCAGGTTTTGGCGTTGGACCTGTGGATGCACTGTTTAATATTATCAGCAAGCTTGTGGGTAGAAGTCCAGAATTACAGCAATATACAGTAAATGCTGTCACTGGTGGCACTAATGCCCAAGGTGAGGTTACAGTTCGCATTTGTGATACGGATAAAAATATATGTGCGGTGGGTCGCTCAGCTCACCCAGACGTAACCTTTGCCTCTGCAAAAGCATATGTAAACGCCCTTAATCGCTTAGCGAAAAAAGAAAGTGAATGCCAATAAAAAGGATTTATCATGTCACATACTCTAGCTCAAAAAATATTACAAGCTCATACTGATGACACCATTAAAAGTGCTGGGCAAATTGTGCGTTGCAAGCTCTCCTTGGTGCTTGCCAATGACATTACAGCACCACTTGCCATTAAATCCTTTGAAGAAATGGGTGCAAAAAAAGTTTTTGATAAAGATAAAGTAGTTTTTGTTATGGACCACTTCACCCCTCAAAAGGATATTGAGTCTGCAAATCAAGTGCTTATATCACGCAAATTTGCCAAGGAGCATAATCTCACCCACTATATTGAAGGTGGCGAAAGCGGCATAGAACACGCCCTCTTGCCAGAGCTTGGCCTTGTGGGTGCAGGTGACGTGGTCATAGGTGCAGATAGCCATACTTGCACCTATGGTGGCCTTGGTGCATTTGCCACAGGTCTTGGCTCAACGGATGTTGCAGGCGGCATGGCCCTTGGCGAAACATGGTTCAAAGTGCCACCATCCATTAGAGTAAGTTATAGCGGCACTATGCCCAAGTGGTTACGCCCCAAGGATTTAATATTAATGCTTATTGGTAAAATTGGCGTTGATGGTGCTCTTTATCGTG
>CAYJHG010000343.1:0-2108 GCA_964369535.1 uncultured Desulfovibrionaceae bacterium | reverse complement strand
TCTTGCCAAAGCATACGCAAGGGCAAGCCCGGAAGTCCGGCACCGGCTCCCAAATCCCAAGAACAGGGTTCAGGAGGTAAGGGTAATTTTTTCAAAAAATCAGCCACATACAATGAATCTACAATGAGATTTTGCAAGCAGTCTTGCCAAGTGCGCGCCCCCACAAGGTTCATGACGCTGTTCCAGCGCATAAGTAATTGTAAATAAGTGTTAAGTTGTGGCAAGGCTTCTTCTGAAAAAGGCAAGGGCAAAGTTTGGCAAGCCTTGGTAAGAGCTTCAGGAGAAATATGTATTTTTTTTGCTTTCTTAGGCATGAGCCTTCCTTTGGTTATGGGTCAGTATGTGAGTAAAAGTATGCCGCAGGCGCTTATGAAAGCAATACTTGCAAGCCTATGGGATATGATGTAACATCCACACGTTAAATATTACTATTCGGAGATAATTTATATGTCAACAACAGCCCTTCTTTTTCCAGGTCAAGGTTCCCAAGAATTGGGTATGGGGCGTTCTCTTGCGGAAAATTCCAAAGACGCAATGGATATATGGAAAAAGGCAGAACGCATAAGTTCTTTGCCTTTGCGCGAAATATATTGGGAAGGCGACGATGCGGCCATGGCCGACACGCGTGCCTTGCAACCGGCTTTAACGGTGGTGAATGTAAGCCTATGGCAAGCTTTAAGTTCTAAAGTCAAACCCTTATGCACAGCAGGGCACAGCCTTGGCGAATACGCTTCCTTGGCTGCCAGTGGCGCTTTAGATATAGACACAACTCTTGAATTGGTAAGTCTTCGTGGGCGCCTTATGGCCGACGCTGATCCACATGGCCTTGGAGCCATGGCGGCTGTGCTTAAGCTTGAAGAAAGTGTTGTGCAGGGACTTGTGCAAGAAAGTGCCAGCGCCATGGGTGAAACTTTGCTCATTGCCAATTATAACACGCCCGGTCAATTTGTGGTCAGCGGCACAAAGGCTGCTGTGGAGCATGTGCTTGGCTTAGTTAAAGAAAAAAAAGGCCGCGCCATTGCCTTAAAAGTCAGTGGAGCATTTCACAGTCCGCTCATGGCTGAAGCTGCTGCGGAACTTACGCCTGCCATTAAAAAGGCTTCGTGGAATAATGCTCGTTTTGCTGTGTATTGCAATGTGCATGGCAGGGCTGTTTCTGACGCTGCAAGTCTTTGTGAATGCATGGTTGCGCAGATGACTTCTTCTGTGCAATGGATACAAAGCATGCAAAATCAATGGCAAGATGGCGCGCGCACATGGCTTGAAGTGGGGCCTAAGGCTGTGCTTTCCAAAATGGTTGCTGCTTGCCTTGCCGGCATGGCTGAAGAAGTGTCAACACATGTGGTAAGTAATGCACAGCAAATTTCAGAATTTTCATTATAGTTTATAGATTATTGAGGATAATATGCACGCCATTGACACATTACGTTCAGCGCTTGAAAGCATAGTACAAGATATGGGCTTAGAGTGGCCTGTTAAAGCCACCATCGAGCCCCCAAGAGACACGAAGCACGGCGGGCATTTGGCCGCCAATGTGGCCATGATGCTTGCCAAAGAAGCCAAAATGCCGCCACGCACCTTGGCAGAAAACATGGTCGAAAAATTGCAAAATCATGCGCATATTACGGAAGTAAGTGTGGCTGGGCCTGGTTTTATCAATGTGACATTCAGTGCCGCCTTTTGGCAAGATACGGTGCGCCAAGCCGAAAAGCTTGGGGTAAAGTTTGGCAGCAGCGACCTTGGTGCAGGCAAAAAAACCCTTGTGGAATATGTTTCTGCTAACCCCACGGGTCCTTTACATATTGGGCATGGGCGCGGTGCTGCAGTGGGTGATAGCCTTGCACGGATTTTGCGTTTTGCCGGATATGATACTAGCACTGAATATTATATTAATGACGCAGGCTTGCAAATGCGGCTTTTGGGGCTTTCGGTATGGTTGCGCATGCGCGAGCTTAAAGGGCTTGATGTCGAGTGGCCGGAATCTTATTATCGCGGTGAATATATAATTGATATCGCTCGTGAACTTTTGAAAAAGGAACCTGATCTTTTGCAAAAAGACCATGCCGTAGCTCAAGATATTTGCTATGAATATGCCATGAAAAGCATTA